>JBFHVA010000043.1:0-20380 GCA_041589735.1 Gammaproteobacteria bacterium
CAAGGCATTCGCCGCGGGCTGTTCTCCAACGAGGCGGGTCTGGGCAGCGCCCCGAACGTGGCGGCGGTGGCCTACGTGCGCCATCCCATCAGCCAGGGCATCGTGCAGTCGCTGTCAGTATTCATCGACACCATCATCATCTGCTCGTGCACGGCCTTCGTGATCCTGCTGAGCGACGTTTACGTGCCCGGCGCGGGAAATGTGAACGGCGTCGCGCTGACCCAGCAGTCTCTGGTCTCGCACGTCGGGGAGTGGAGCCAGTATTTCCTGACCTTTGCAGTCCTGCTGTTTGCGTTCAGCTCCATCATCTACAACTACTACCTGGGTGAGAACGCGCTGACGGTGTTCACGGAGAGTCACACGGCTCGGCACGTGCTGCGCGTTCTGATCATCCTCCTGGTGTTTCTCGGCGCCTCCGCGCCGGGCGCCACGTCGGTGTTTTTCTTCTCCGATCCCATGATGGGTATCCTGGCCCTGGTCAACCTGCTGGCCATCGTCATGCTGTTTCCGGTCGCCATGCGCGTTCTGCACGACTTCAACGATCAGCTGAAGCGCGGCGTTGAACACCCGGTGTTCGAACCGGCGAAGTTCTCGGATCTGGATATCGATACCAGCGCCTGGAAACTCGACTGAGAGGACAATATCTCTGGCCGCGGGGACTGCGTGACACAGTCCCCGCGGACTAGGAGAGAGCGTAGGAGAAAACGTTCAGGTTACTTTTCGCAACACCGTTTGTTGATGTTCGTCATCCCCGCGAAGCTTGTCCCCGCAAAAGCGGGGAGCGGGGATCCAGTGATTCAAATGAAAAAGGGGCGTAAGCCCCTTTTTCACATTCATGGGCGCACAGGTTGTACCCCGCAAGCTAAAACGTAGGCGTCACCCTTCGGCTGCGTATTTCTTCTCCGACTCGTAGTACTCAGGAAATCCCACCACCTCGCGCAGCTCGGCAAAATCCGCGAGTGCTTCCGGCTGCTTTCCCGAGTGCAAGGAGGCAAGCGCCCGCTCCATGGCGCGCTGGGCAGCAAGTATTGCGGTGATGGGATAAAGCGCCAGCTTGTAGCCGAGAGCTTCGAGCTCGGCGTGGGACAGTAGCGGGGTGTCGCCCTGCTCAACCAGGTTCGCCATTTTGGGACCCGGCACCTGCTGGCAGTAGGCGCGCATCTCCTCTTCGCTGCGCGGCGCCTCGAGGAAAGTGATGTCCGCCCCGATCTGGTTGAATGACTGGGCCCTCGCGATCGCTTCTTCGATGCCGTCGGTGGCGTTGGCGTCGGTACGCGCCATGATCAGAATGTCCGCGCCCTCATTCTTCGCATCCACCGCGGCCTGCACCCGGGAGAATGCTTCGTCCCTGGGAACCACCTGCTTACCACGGGTGTGACCGCAGCGTTTTGGCGCCACCTGGTCTTCGATCATCACGCAGGCAAGTCCGGCCTTGGCATAGCCGTTGACCGTGCGCTGCACGTTAAGCGCGTTGCCGTAACCGGTGTCGCCGTCGCCGATGACGGGAATCGTTACGGCGCCGCAGATGTTTGTCGCCTGTTCCACCATCTCGGCGTAGGAGATGAGTCCGGTGTCCGGCATGCCGATACGCGACGCGGAGACCGCAAAGCCCCCCATAAAAGTAAGCTTGAACCCGGCGCGCTCAATCAGCCGCGCCGAGAAAGCGTCGTAGCAGCCAGGCATCACCAGAAGACCGGGAGCGTCGAGAAGTTTTTGAAGTTGCTGTGCGGGGGTCATGGCAGCTCCCGGTTGGTTCTGAATAGAGCGCCTATTCTAAGCATTGTGCCGGCCGTGATGTAGAGGTGCGGTGCGGTTGTATTCGTACGGCGCGCCGTGCGCCACAGCAGGCCCCGACAAGCTTGCATCTCGCATTACGCGTTATGCGTCACGCGCCACCCCACTCAGCAGCCGAGCTTCTCCGCCACCTCGATTATGGTCTCGCCGATGACGTCAAAGTCGTGCTCGGCTTCGAAGTCTTTTTTTTGATGGGGGCCGTACTCGTTCCCTCGGCGCACGAAGGCGGTTCGGTAACCGTGGGAGCTCGCGGCCACGAGATCGTCGTTGTGGGCGGCGCAGAGCATCACCTGATTCATCGGCAGGCCAAGATAATCGGCGGTCTTCAAGTAAGATTCTGGCGTCGGCTTGTAGGCTTTGGCGGGTTCGGCGCCGAGGATCGCGTCCCACGGCAGTCCCGCGCGCTTGGCCATGTTGAGAAGCAGCGCCACGTTGCCGTTGGAGAGCGTGGCGATGACGTATTTGCTTTTGAGCCGCGTCAGTCCCTCGACTGAGTCCGGCCACGGCTCGAGCCGGTGCCAGGCTTTGTTGAATTCCTCAATCTCGTCCGCGCTGAGGCCGTCGATCTTGAACTCATCGACGAGCTCGAGAAGGCTCTCCCGATGCAGATCGTCCAGCTTGGTCCACGGGCGCTCCCCTTTGCGCACCCGCGCCATGGACGGCTGATACTTTCCCCGCCAGGCGTCGGCGAAAGCCTCCCAGTCGGCGTCGATTCCCTTTCGCTCCCCGAGCGCGCGACCTTCGCGAATGATGCTGGTGCGCCAGTCAACCACGGTGCCGAAGACGTCGAAAACGACCGCCTTGATGGAGTCAGGAGAAAAGGACATGGCGCTGAACTAATGTGCTTGGTCGATAAAATTGCCTGTAGGTGGTAGATGGGAGAACAATACTGTCAATAACGCACGCGCCATTACCCTCTACTACCTACCATCTACCCGGTTCCCGACGTACGGCATACGGTTTAGCCTTCGTTCAATACTCTCACCGGCTTTCCGTCGAGCCAGCCCTTTACATCCTCCACCGCTTCGCCATAAGCGATCTGGAACGTTTCTCTGAGCAGATACCCGGTGTGCCCGGTAAGCACGGTGTTCTCCATGGACCGCAGTGGGTGATGAACAGGTAACGGCTCGATGTCGAAGACATCGATGGCGGCGCCGGCGATCATCTTGGCCTGCAGCGCCTCGATGAGGGCGTCTTCGTCCACGATAGGTCCGCGGGAGGTGTTGACGAGGAATGCGCTGGACTTCATCCGGGAGAACTCGTTTTTACCGACAATTCCGCGGGTGCGATCGCCCAGTATCAGATGAATAGTGAGAATGTCCGATTTCTCAAACAGCGTTTCCTTGTCCACCAGCGTTGCGCCGCATTCCTTTGCGCGTGCTTCGGTGAGGTTCTGACTCCAGGCGATGACTTTCATGTCGAAAGCGAGGCCGACCCGGGCCACCTTCGAGCCCAGCTTGCCGAGTCCCAGCACGCCCAGAGTTTTTCCGTTGAGGCCTGTGCCGACTTCCGCTTGCCAGCCACCTTCGCGCATGCAGCGATCCTCGCGTGGAATTCTCTTGGTGATGGCCAGGATCAGCGCCCATGTGTGCTCGAAGGCGGCGTAGGGCGCCATGGCGGTGCCGCAAACGGGTATTCCCTGTTTCCGGGCCGCGTGCATGTCGATGGCGAGGTTGCGCATTCCCGTGGTGACCAGCAGCTTCAGATTCGGCAGCGACTGGATGACGGAGGCCGGAAACGGTGTGCGCTCGCGCATGGCGACAATGACGTCAAACTCCTGCAGCGCTTCGACCACCGCGGGCCCCGGTCCGAGATGATGACTGAACACAGTGATGTCGCAGCCCTTTGGCAGCGATCCCCAGTCGGCGCTCTCGAGCGCAATGTTGTGATAGTCGTCGAGGATGGCGATGCGGGTCACGTCCGTTGCTCCAGTTTCTTATTCTCCGGCGGGCAAGCATATCGATAAAAACGGTCCAAGACGAGGCGGCATATTACAATGGGCGAAATCGGACCAGATTTGGTTCTCCTTCTCTAACGCGCTGAATTAATAAGGATAATAAATGCTTATTCGAACGGAGCTGCGTGGCGCGGTAGCGGTGGCGCGCTTTGACAATCCTCCTGTGAATGCGCTTTCTTCCGCCCTGCGCGGGGCTATCTTCGACGAGCTCTTGGCGCTTGGCTCGCGAGGCGACGTCGCGGCTATCGTTTTCGCCGGAACCGGCCGCTGTTTTTGCGGCGGCGCCGATATCCGTGAATTCGATCAAGGCGCCCGGCATGCGGAGCCGCTGGTGCCCGCCGTCATCGATGCCATCGAGCGTTCCGAAAAGCCCGTGGTCGCGGCCATCCATGGCGTTGCCCTGGGCGGCGGATGCGAGCTCGCGCTGGGATGCCACTATCGCCTCGCCACCGCGGACGCGCGCTTAGGCCTCCCTGAGATCAAGCTCGGACTGATGCCCGGGGCCGGAGGCACCCAGCGCCTGCCGCGGCTGGTGGGTCTTCAAGCCGCGCTGGAAATGATCCTGAGCGGAGACCCGGTGAGCGCTGAGCACGCACACAAGCTCGGATTGGTGGATCAGGTGGTCGACGGAGATCTCCTAGCCGCCGCAATCGTCTTCGCCGAAGCGCGTGCGAAAAGCGGCGAGGCACCAAGGCAAACGTCCTCCCTAGAAGTCCCGCCACCGGCGGATGCGGATTCGGTGCTCGAGGCGGCGCGCGCCCGGTTCCTGCGCCGGGCGCGGGGACTGATTGCTCCCGGCCATTGCCTGGAGAGCGTGAAGAACGCTCTTTCCATGCCCTATGAATCCGCGGTGGCGCGGGAACGCGAGCTTTTCCTAGAGTGCCGCGAATCGGAACAATCCAAAGCGCAGCGTCACTTATTTTTTGCCGAGCGCGAGGCAGCGAAGGTGCCAGGGGTAAGCCGGGATACGCCGGTGGCCGAGATCCGCAACGCCGCGGTAATCGGTTGCGGCACCATGGGGACCGGAATTGCAATTTGTTTTGCCGATGCCGGCGTTCCGGTCAAAGTGCACGATACGTCCGGAACCGCGCTCGACCGCAGCTTCGAGCGCGTAAACGCTGTTTACGACGCCGCGCTCGCCAAGAACAGGCTGGGCAAAACGGAAATGGAAAGAAGGCTTTCCAGAATTGCGCGGGCGAAGAATCTGGAAGCGCTCTCCGACGCCGACATCGTGATCGAGGCCATTGTCGAAGACATGGAAGCGAAGCAGGGTTTGTTCAAATCGCTGGATACGCATTGCAAGCCTGAATGCATTCTCGCCACCAACACGTCTTCGCTGGATATCAACGCCATCGCCGCGGCGACCAATCGCGCGGATCGCGTTATTGGCACGCATTTTTTCAGCCCGGCCAACGTCATGAAGTTGATGGAAAACGTGCGCGCTGATGCCACTTCCGCCGAAACCATCGCCAGCGTAATGCGTTTGTCCAAGACGCTTGGCAAGGTCGGAGTTCTGGTGGGCGTATGCGACGGGTTCGTCGGCAACCGCATGTATCACAACTACACCCGTCAGGCCGCTTTCCTTTTGGAGGAGGGCGCGCTGCCGCAGCAGGTGGACCAGGTGATCTACGACTTCGGTTTTCCCATGGGCCCGTTCGCGGTCGGCGATCTTGCCGGGCTCGATATCAGCTGGCGGATCCGCCAGCGAAGGGAAGCGACGCGTGCGCCTGACGAGCGCTATTCGCCCCTCGCGGACCGGCTGTGTGAACTAAACCGCTTTGGACAGAAGACCGGCGCGGGATGGTACCGATACGAGCCGGGCAGCCGCACGCCGCTGCCGGATGCGGAGGTCGAGGCGCTGATCGAAGCGCGTTCCCAAGAGATGGGTCTTGAACGCCGCGCCGTCGAAGCGCAGGAGATCATCGAGCGCTGTGTATACGTGCTGATCAACGAAGGCGCGCGCATTTTGGAGGAGGGGATTGCCGCTCGAGCGAGCGACATCGACGTCATCTGGCGTTACGGATATGGCTTTCCCGTGCACCGGGGTGGTCCGATGTTTTACGCTGACCGCATCGGCGTCAGAAAGATCTGCGATGCGCTGAAGCGCTATCATCAGCAGCACGGCGACGCCGCCCTCGCGCCCGCGCCCATGATCGAAGCGTTGGCAAAAAGGAAAGCGGGATTTTACTTGAGCTGATGCGTTAGAAAAAATCTGCGCGAGCTCTGAACCTGATCACCACGTCATTCCCGCTTTCGCGGGAATGACGATATGGAAGCAGGAATAACGGCGTGCGAACTTACGAGTGGATTTCCCTGGCTCAGGGCTCCATCGGTCGATCGCGATCGTGATCGACGACGCAGTAAAAGCCGAAGGGCTCGTCGGTTTCGTTGACGAGCTGATGCACCTCAAGCGGCGCGATATAGGCGATGTCGTGCCGGCGGAAGGGCAGTCGCTGATTGCCGAGGGCAAGCACGGCTTCGCCTCGGGCGCCGATGATGATGTGCGTGTGGAGATGCTTTTCGCGGCTGGTATAGCCGCCGGGTTGCACCTCGAAGTAGCGTAAATCGCAGCTCGTGCGCTCACCGAACTTGCCCACCAGCTCCACCCGGCGCACGCCCTTGAAGGCCAGATCGCCCGCGTCCTTGTAGGGCGAGCTCTCTCGGCCCTGCCACTGAAACCCTGTCTCGAAGGGGAAGTAGCGCTGGATCTCCACCGCGTCGCCCGCCTGATGGGTCGAGGGATCGGTCGGCGCCGACAGCCGTTCTTCGAAACGCAGTCGGATGGCGTCGAGAAACGCGCGGGTGCCTTGCTCGAGCTCTCGACGATGACCGAACAGCGCCCCGCCGACGAGGAAAACCGAATCGGCGCCATAGTCGTCGCTCATCGCCTCGAGCTTATCGATGTCCATGCCCCCGCCCGGCGAAGGCCACGCCGGTGACAGCGCGCCCAGCGGCTCGCGAAGGCGCGCGCTGATGGCGAGACATTCTTCCCGGCTGTAGGAAAAACGTCCGCCGAAGTTGGGAAAGATGGAGATGTCGGCGCCCGCCGTGCGGAACAGCGTGCCGAGCAGCAGGCCATGGTCGATGCCCTGTTTCGCACCGTGGGTGTAGCTACCCGTCAGCGCAGGGTGCGCCATCAGCACCAGCGGATAGCGCGAGGATATATCCCGCGTCGATTCGAGTCCGACAATCATCGGGCAGATCAAGACGCCATGAAGACCGAGTGTCGTCACGTAATCCAGGTAACGGCTCAGCTCGCCGCCCGGCGCAGCAATATGGGGAAAGTAAAGACAGCGGCGCCCGGTCTGGGCGTTGGCGTCGTCGACCGCGCGGGCGCACGCTTCCACCCGCCGTTTGAAGGTCTCGAAGTCGTCGGCGAGGTTCTGATCGTCCTTGACGATATCGCCGCCGCCCAGGGCGAAGCCGCGGGCTATACCTGACAGGGTTTCAATGCTCGCGCCCCTGGGTTTGAGCGCCGTCGCCAGCAGTGGTCTGCCGTTAACGCCGGTGAGTGCGCGCAGACCGTCGATGCCGAAGCGCGGGCCCCTGAAATGGTCCAGAAGCTCCGGCGGAAGGGCGATGTCGATAAGCCGCACCCGCGGGTAGATCGAAACGTTGCCAAATATCAGGTTGAGGAGCTGCGAGAGATGCGCGCCGGCGTGCCGGGCCGCATAGCTGATGGTGGCTCGTTGCCCGCCTGCTATTCCCGGATCCGCGGTGACCTCCTCCACCCGGCCTACCACCTGCTGGCGAATGTCATCCGGCACCTGGGCTTCCGGAAGCTCCACGGACTGCTCGAAGGCGATTTGCCGCGCGAGCGCCGCTGTCTCCTCCCGGCTGCCGAAGAGCCGGTAGGTGACGCTGACGCGCGCGTCCTCGTCCATTACCGGGGCGACGGCGGCGACTCTGTGGTTTCGGCCTGAAGCCATGGCCCCAGTGTATGCCATGGGCCCGGTGCGGGCGCAATTGGGCCCCCCTTTAAGTTTTGGGCATTGGCACCGGTAGGCATATGGATATGCCGGATTGTTCTTGTTGGCTTTATCGTGGCGCTTCTAGACTGCGCCTCATGTCGACGCGTCAACGAAGCTACGAACAAGGCCAGGGCCTTCCGTCCGAAGGCGACCTGAACGCCGTCAATCTCGAGCTCGCGGGAAAATCGCCCGAGGTCGTTGCGGCCTGGGCGCTTCAACGCGCCGCGAGACCCATGGTGACCACCAGCTTCGGGGTCCACTCGGCGGCCATGCTGCACCTGGCCTCGCGCCTTCGCCCAGACTTGTCGGTGGTTTGGATCGACACCGGCTTCAACACTGCAGACACCTATCGCCACGCCGAGCTGCTCACCCGGGCATTCAAGCTGAATCTCAGGGTGTACGCACCGGACTTAACGCGGGCCCGGGTGGAGGCGGCCCTGGGCGGGGTGCCTTCACCGGAAGATTCCGGGCGGCATCAGAGCTTTTCTTTTGACGTCAAGCTGCGTCCTTTCGAACGCGCGCTCAAGGATCTCGATCCCGACGTCTGGCTTACCGGTATCCGCGCGGAAGAGACGGACTGGAGGCGGCAGCAAGCGACGGTGACGCGGGGCCCCGGCGAAATTCTGAAAGTGGCCCCGTTTTTTGCTTCAACCGAAGCGGAGGTGGAAACCTACATGCGCCGATTCAGCCTGCCCTTCGGCGATCCGCTGCATTACGATCCGGTGAAAGCGCGACCGAATCGGGAGTGCGGGCTGCACGGCTGCCCGGCCCCGGCATAGCGGCCGGATTGGATTTACGCGTAATCAAATCAAGCACTAGAGACCGAAGGCTGTAGGCTGTACTCGGTAGGCCGTAGCTTCCTTTGGGTTGTGCCGTGCGCATCTTTACGTAAATCGGCTTCAAATGGTGCGCACGGCGCACTGTACGACTCTCCGTAAATACCGTCTACGGTCTACGGTCTACAGCCTCAAACCCCAGCCTCCAGGCGCGGCGCACGTACCGGTGGACCTAATGAAACAATTGTCTACCGGATGCCTGCTTCCGCCTGCGCAGGGCTGCGCCCTGCTACGGCGAGACAAGTTTCGCGGGAATGACGACGATGAGTATTCAGTGAATGAGCAGTCCGCCGTTTACGTCCAGCACCACGCCGGTGACGTAGCTGGCAAGATCCGAGGCAAGGAAAAGAATCACCTTGGCCACCTCCTCCGGCTGACCCAGACGTCCCAGGGGGATGCTTTCGGCGATGCGGGCCTTGTCTTCCGGGGTCATCTTTCCGTGGGTAAAATCGTTGTCGATGGGTCCCGGCGCCACCGCGTTGACGCGGATCCCTTCCGGCGCAAGCTCCCGGGCGAGCCCTTTTGCCAGACCGAAGATCCCGGACTTCGCCGCGGCGTAGTGGCTGCTGCCGAATACGCCGCCACCCGCCCGTCCAGCGATCGAAGAAACACAGACGATAGCTCCGGATCCGTTTCTGCGCATGTGCGGCACGATGGCCTGGGCCATTTGAAAATTGCCCCGAAGGTTAACGTCCAGCACCTCATCGTATTCCTCAAACGATATGTCGCCCAATCGTGTCCCGTATACCACGCCGGCGTTGTTCACGAGAATGTCGAGTCGTCCGAAGTGCTTCATCGTGTCGTCAGCCGCGTTCTTGCACTCCTTTGCATCGGACACGTCGAAAACATAGGTTTGATGTTCGCTGCCGAACTCGCGTCTCGCATCGGCGAGCAAATCCGCGTCCACGTCGGTGAGCGCCAATCGGGCGCCGTGTTCGGCAAAGAGCCGCGCGCTGGCACGGCCGATGCCGCGTTCCGATCCCGCACCGGTGATGAGGGCAACTTTTCCTTGCAGCAGCTTCATACAGGATCTCCCAGCCGCTTCAGCGCTTGATCAGTAGGCCTTGTCCGGTCGGGATTTCGAGGATTCGATAGCCACGTTCGGCCATGAATTTATCCTCGGCGATGCGCTGCGCCCCATATGCGGCCCAGCCGTAGTCGTCGAATACAATCACGCCCCCCGGCGAGACACGGTCAAACAGCACCTCCAGCGCGGCAATCTCTGCTGTCGAGGAATTCAGATCCAGGTGCAACAACGCGACCTTGTCCGGCGCGACGTCGGAGAAAGTGTCGGGCACGATGCCTTTGACAATGCGCACGTTGCCGAATTTCGAAAAGCGCTCGACGACGCCTTCGTGGATGCCCGGAGCAGCGTATTCGGGGGCGTTGCGGTTTTCCGAGTCGTACTCCTCCGGGATGCCTTCGAAGGTATCGTATAGATATAAGGTCTTGTCGAGCTTTCCGAACTCCAGATAGTCGGCAATGACAGCGGAAGAGAAGCCTTTGTATACGCCGCACTCGACGAAGTCGCCCTCGATCGGAAGCACCTGCTGCGCTGCCCATATCAGTGTGTTGAGACGCAGGATGAGCGACCGGTCCTGGTCGCTTTGAACGTTCGAGTCGAACGCCTGCATGAAGCGCTGATCTTCGAGAAATCCGAGACTCCGGTCGAAAAGGATGGCGTTGTCACCGGCGTAGACACCGGCGAACATTTGTTTGAATTTTTCGATAGCGTTCCGGAGGAACTCAACGTCCTGGCTGTCGCGAAAGTTTCCATAAAACATGAAGCTTTGCTCCTTGGAGCTGTAAGGGCGTGGGCGCGCCTGTTGCCTGCGGGCGTCATGAGCGCCCGCGACAATGCCTCAGTAATCTTTGCCTTTGATTGCGACGCCGCCCCGGGGACCGGTGTTGAGCCGCTCCGCAAACTCCGGCGGAAGCTTGCGTCCGTTTCGCAGGTTGAACCAAAGCCTCAACAGATTGCGTTTGCGCTCCGATTCGTCAAAATCCTCGAAACTGTTTCTTGCGTGCAGGATCATGTGGTTGTTGAGGATCTGGATATCGCCCCGTTCAAAGCGCATGTCAAAGCGGATGTCGTCCCGCAATGCCAGCTCTCCGATGTAACGCACCGCCTCCAGTGTCCTGCCGGTCAATGGTGAGCCCGCCTTTCTCTGCCCGTCCTCGATGATTTTCTGGTTGTAGCGCGCGCTCAAGCGCCCGTCGTGATAGCAGAACACGGGTACTCTGTGGCGCGTGACCTCTTCGGGGTCGCCGGTGGCGCCTTCCCCCCGTAAGTCGAAATGAAAGCCCTCCGCCAGGTCGTCCAGGTATTCGGGCCGGGTTCTTAAGACCTCGTTGAAAATGGTAATCGAGCTGGCGATCAGGCTTTCGCCGCCAGACTTGGCGTGGTGAACGCATAGCAGGGAGACTATGTCGGAGCTGTCGCAGTGGGGACGAAGGGCGTCATTGGTGGTGTAGCCGCGGACGTTTTTGCGCTGGTATTCGCGCCCACTGTCGGTTACGTGACCGATGAGGTCTCCTTTGGCGTTTTGCGAGATCGGATTGCCCAGGTGCACCCCGAGTCCCCAGTACAGCGTCTTCAAATCCCCCATCTCGTATCGCTCGACGTCAAGTCCCTTGATGAGCACGCATCCCCGGCCGTGCTCGAGCTCGTGGATAATGCTATCGATTCGGCGGGAGAGTGAGGGCAGCGGAAAGTCCTCTCGCTCGAATTCGCAGGCGGCGAGTTCCCGCGCGCGAACGTGGTCAATGGCGTCGTTGAGTTCCTCGAGTTCGCCGTCATCGAGGTAGTGTACCCACGAGCTGTCGGAGGCGAGATTTTCCGGCCGCCAGGCGGCGCGTTCCTCTATAGGCTGAGTGGGCAATGGGGCAATAACGTCAGTGGCCATCTCTGGAACTCTTAGACGGGTTACCGGCAGAATGCCGACGTGTGCGCAAGATTAGAATCTTAACGTCCGTTACCCGTGACTGCTACGAAGGTTTGAACAGATGAGAATTGAGGCCGCGAAGGACCTGGCGATGCGGGTGCTTGAAAAGCACGGCGTTGGCGAAGATATCGCCGAGCTCGTCGCTGACGTGCTGGTGGACGCCGACGCAAGGGGCGTCGTCACCCATGGCCTGACGCGCCTGCCCGCCTATGTTGAGCGTATTCGCGCCGGATTGCTCGATTCCGCCGCGCGGCCCGTGGTGGTTGCCGACCACGGCGCGCTTTTGCTTCTCGATGCTGGGAACGGATTCGGCGCCGTGGCCGGGTGCGATGCCGCTGATTTGGCGGCGGAGCGCGCGGCCCTCCACGGCTGCGCCTGGGTGACCGTCCGCAACGGTAACCATCTCAGCATGCTGGGCTACTACGCCCGACGTCTGGCGGGGCGCGGACTGGGCGCCATTGCGGTCACCAATGCAGGCCCCTCCATGGCCGCGTGGGGCGGAAAGCGCCCGGTGGTGGGCACCAATCCCCTGGCCATGGCGATGCCGGGCGAGGGCGCGCCGGTTGTGCTGGATATGGCGGCCACCATGGTGGCGCGGGGCAAAGTTCGTCGCGCCCAGGCTGAGGGTAAACCTATCCCTAAAGGTTGGGCCTTCGACGCTGACGGCAATCCCACCACCGATGCGGATGCGGCCATGAACGGCACCCTGGCGCCCGCGGGTGAGCACAAGGGCTACGCGCTATCGGTGATGATCGATTTGATGACCGGCGTGCTCGGCGCCGGAAGCTTTGCCTCGCAGGTGCGTACGGCAACCGATCGTTCCGGGCCGTCGGGGGTTTGCTTCACGTTCATCGCCGCCGACATAGGTAAGCTGCCGGACGCCGGCGGCTATCTGGATCGGCTGAAGACGTTTCGCGCCGAAGTCGACGCGTCGGGCGACGGTGAGCGCGAGATCTATCTTCCGGGAGACATGGAGAACGAACGGGCAAAAGCGGCGGCGCGGGATGGGATCGAGTTGCCTGAAGACGTCTTGAAAGCGTTGCAGGCGCTGTTAGAAGAATAAGAACTTCAGCCGCGAGCGGGTCATAGGCAATGGACCGTATCGGAAGAAGGAGAGTCGCACGGAGCGCCGCCCAAACCAAACGTGAAAAAAGGGGCATTGCCCCTTTTTTCTATTTGATAACTAGATTCCCGCGTTCGCAGGAATGACGAATTTCGTTTTTCCCCTGCGGGCTTTCTTCTCGTGATGTCTTCTCTTCAGCGCGTTCTGAGCTTGGGATCGAGCAGGTCGCGCACCGCGTCGCCGAAGAGGTTGAAGCCGAACACCGCAAGCGTAATCGCGAGTCCGGGGAAGATGGGCACCCACGGCGCGCTCTCGGCGAACTCTTCGGCGCCGCCCTGGAGCATTAGCCCCCAGGCTGGCGTCGGTTCCTGCACACCCATGCCAAGGTAAGAAAGCGAAGCCTCGAGCAGAATCGCCTGACCAACGAAGGCGGTCAGCATGATGAGGTAGGGCGCCATCACGTTGGGCACCATGTGGCGGAGAATGATGCGGGCGTCGCTGAATCCCAGCGCGCGCGCCGCGTCCACATACGGGATTTCCCGAATAGCCAGCGCATTGGAACGCACCACCCGGGCGCACTGGGGAATGAACGGGATGGTGATGGCGATAATCACGTTTTCCGTTCCGGTGCCCAGGGTCGCCACCACCGCCAGCGCCAGGATGATGAGTGGGAACGCCATCACGACATCGACGATGCGCTGGACGACGAGATCGAAGATCCCGCCAAAATAGGCGCTGGCAACGCCGAGCACCAGCCCGCCGGTGGCGCCGACGAAGGCGCAGGTGAAGCCCACGAACAGCGCCGTGCGCGCGCCGTAGATGATGCGTGTCAGAATGTCCCGGCCGAAGGCGTCGGTGCCCAGCCAGTAGTCGATATTGGGGGCAGTGAGCATGTTGGCGAAGTCGGCGCGCTCGGGGTCGTAAGGCGACACCACGTTGGCGAAGACCGCCATCACTATCATCGCAATAACCACCAGCGCGCCGAAAGCGCCCAGCGGTTGACGCCGGCACAGGTCCCAGACTCGCTCGGGGAGCGGCCTCTTCGGCAGTTCGATGTCTTCAAATTCAATAGTTGCTTGGGGGGTCGACATGAGCGATTGCCTCCTAGCTGTACCGAATTCTCGGGTCCAACCATGCGTAGAGGATGTCCACCACCAGGTTAGTGAGCACGAAGATCAGCACCACCAGCATCACGAGCTGCTGAGTCAGGTTGAAGTCCTGCGCGCCGACGGATTCAACGAACAGTTTGCCCAGACCGTTGAGATTGAACACCTGCTCCGTCACCACCAGCCCGCCGATGAGAAAGGCGAACTCGATGGCAATGATCGTTACCACCGGCAGCAGGGCGTTTTTCAGAGCGTGCCGGTTGATGATGACCCGTTCCATCAGTCCCTTGGAGCGCGCCGTGCGCACGTAGTCCTCCCTGAGCACCTCAAGCATCGCGGATCGAGTCATACGCGTGGCCACCGCCGAATAGCGGTAACCGGTTGCCACAGCCGGCCAGATGAGCTGTGACATGTTCCTCCACGGGTCTTCGAATGGCGAAACGTAATCAATGGGCGGCATCCACGGTTCGCCGAAAAAGTACTGGGTAGAAATCAGCAGGCCCAGAATGATGATGATCCCGAGCCAGAAAGAAGGTATGGCGATGCCCGCGATACTGAACGCACGCACCGCGTAATCCATCCAGGTATCCTGCTTGACGGCAGAGATAATGCCCAGAGGGATCGCGATTGCTATGGCGACAAGCGTCGCCATGATGGCGATCTGAAGGGACAGCTTGAATCTTAGACCGATCTCGTAAGAGATGGGCTTACCCGTCCACATGGAGTCGCCCAAATCCCAGGTAAAGTAGCCGGAAATGAAGTCCCAGAACTGGGCGATCTTCGGCTTGTTGAGCCCGAGCTTCTCCCGGCAAAGTTCGATTTCCGCCGGATCCGCATAAAGTCCGGTGCCCGCCAGGCGGATCTCGCAGACGTCTCCCGGGATCGCCCGCAGCAGCAGAAAGACCAGCAGGGCGGCCCCGAACAGGGTCGGGATCGCCAGCAGCAGTCGCTTGATGATGTATTTGTACACGGTTTAGAGGAAATGACGCCCCACCGTTTCCGGTGGGGCGTCTCGTCGTTATACCAAAATTACATCAATGACTTGTCCAGCCAGACGTTGTCCAGCTGCTGGTTGAGGTAATGGCTGGGAGCAATCTTCCACCCCTTTACGTAGGAGCGGTGAGGATTGATCTTGTACCACCACAAGGTGACCCCGATGTGAGCCATCTCGTCCAGCGCGCGCTTCTCGTACTTGCGAATGAGCTTGCGCTGTCCTTCCTCGTCTCCCGTTTTCAGGAGCTCGTTATAAACATCCTCGAGCACCTGATCCTGGTAGCTGCCGTAGTTGTTGCCGGCGCTGCCGAGGAACTTGGAGATGTCGGCGATAGGGTTGATCACCGACTGGCAGTTGAAGTCGATGGACACGTCGAAGTCCTTTTTCTTGCGCAGCGTGGCGTAGAACGGCGGCGTGGGCTGCACCCGCTGGGTCACGTCCAGGCCCGCCTGCCGCCACTGATCGATGAGCCAGGTGCCCACCACCTTGTACGGCTGGTCGACGCCGCGGTTATTGAGCTCGAACTTTAGATCGCCGTGACCAGCCTGCTCCAGAAGTTGCGTCGCACGGGCCCTGGACTTGTTCAGATCCGTCCAGTAGCCGGATAGCTGCTTTAGCTCGTCCTGGGTCGCCGCCAGAGGATGGTTAGGAAACACGACGCCCCCGACCGTCTTCACGATGGCAATTTCGGACAGATACTTGGAACCGCCCCAGCGATCCACCGAAAGCGTGAGGGCCTGGCGAACGCGCGGGTCGTCGAACGGCTCCCTCTTCTGGTTCGGCGTCGAGAGCAATACACAGTTCCAGTCGCTTTCCTGGACGGTTATCTTGTCCCCCAGTGCAGCCACCAGGTCGTCACGGGCCTTAGGCGGGAAGCCGCGGAACTCGATGGCTGCCCGGTCGCCGCGGATGGCGTTCAGGCGGATGGCCATCTTCGGCGCCTGAATGGCTTTGAAGCCGTCGAGGTAGGGCTGACCCTTATGGTGATAGTTGGGGTTGCGCTTACCTTCGACGAAGGAGCCCGGCTGTTCCTGCACGAAAATGAACGGCCCGCTGCCGTTGATGTTTTTCGTGTGCCACTCGTAGCCGTTAGCGTCCAGATCCTTCTTGCTGTAGACCCAGTTGAAAGGGGTCGCCAGAGCGGGAATGAACGCGCCCGAAGGGAACTTCAGCTTGAAGACCACTGTGGTCGCATCTGGAGCTTCCACCTTGTCGACCATCTTGAAGAACGCCTTGCGGGCGCTCGGCACGCCTTCCGGCGGGAAGATGATCTTGTCGTAAGTGGCCTTGATATCCGCGGCGGTGAGCGGCGTTCCGTCGTGGAACTTCACGCCCTGGCGGATTTTGAAGGTGAACTTGGTGCCGCCTTCGGTGGGTGTCGGCACTTTTCCCTCGCAGAGATCGCAGACGAAGTCGGTGGCTGACTGCGGATTATCCGGGTTGACCCGAATCAGCAGGCTGTAAAACGGCGCCAGCGGGTGGATGATTCCAAAGGTGGTTTCGCGATGACCGTCGTAAGACGGTATCTTGCTGCCGACCACGAAGTTGAGAACCCCGCCGCGATCTTGCGCGGCTGCGGGGCCCCCGACTCCCAGGCCGACTGCGCAGCCGAGAACTACTGCGGCTGCGAGTTTCGGACTGAAGCGTCTCATCGTGTTTCTCCTCTTATCTCTTCTCTCTTATTCCAACGTTGGTAATGTCAGGAACGCCCCCCTGTCCGTGGCGGGTCGTCACCCTAACGAGCCTATCATACCTCTGTACAGGCCACCCAGTGACCGGGCTTGAGCTCCCGCAGCGGCGGAATATTTACCCGGCAGGAATCCACCGCCAGCGTGCACCGCGGGTGAAATACGCACCCGGGGGGCGGATTTAAAGGGCTCGGCACCTCGCCTTTGAGCACCTGGTGCTCGCGCTGCGCCTCTTTGCTCGGATCCGGCACCGGAACCGCAGACAGCAGGGCTCGGGTATAGGGGTGCATGGGATTGTCGAACAATTCGTCCGACTCGGCGAGTTCCACCAGCTTTCCCAGATACATCACCGCAACGCGGTTGCACAGATGGTGGACCACCGACAGATCGTGGGCGATGAAAAGGTAGGTGAGGTCGAACTCTTCGCGCAGATCCTCGAGCAGGTTGATCACCTGCGCCTGGATGGACACGTCCAGGGCGGACACGGCCTCGTCGCAGATGATGAAATCCGGATTCAGACACAGCGCCCGCGCGATTCCTACCCGCTGGCGCTGCCCGCCGGACATCTCGTGGGGATAGCGATCGGCGAACTTCGACGGCAGCCCGCAGTAGTTGAGCAGCTCGGCGATGCGATTGTTGCGCTTTGCGGCATCGGGATAGACGCCGTGAACGCGCATGGGCTCGCCGAGGATGCTGCCCACCTTCATGCGCGGATTGAGCGAGCTGTAGGGATCCTGAAAGATGACCTGGACCTTCTGCCGCAGAGGCGAGAGCTCTTTGGAGTCGAGCTTCTCCAGGTTGACGCCTTCGAACACAATCTCTCCGGCCGTCGGTCGCTCGAGCTGCAGTATGCAGCGCCCGGTTGTAGTCTTGCCGCAGCCCGACTCGCCGACGAGTCCGAGCGTTTCGCCCTTCTTGATTTCGAACGTGACGTCGTCCACGGCCTTGACGTGGCCGACCGCTTTCTGGAACAAAATACCTTCGGTGACCGGAAAATACTTTTTCAGGTTGCGCACCTGAAGCAGCGTGTCACCCTTGCCGACTTTTTTTAACGGAGGCGCGTGCTCGGAAATGACGACTTGCTCACTCATGACGCGCTCTGGAGGTCCTTTTCCAACTCATCCTTTCTGAAACAGGCCGCCAGCTGGTTGCCCTCCAACGCCTCGAGCGGAGGAAATGATGCCGCGCATTTGTCGATGGCCCAGCGGCATCGCGGCCGGTAGGAGCAGCCCTCGTCCAGCCGCGTCAGATCCGGCGGTTGACCCTCGATGGGCACCAGGCGCCTGCCGCGATGTAGATCCATGCGCGGAACGGAGTTCAACAGTCCGATGGTATAGGGGTGGTGAGGATCGTGATAAACCTGCTTCGCGGTGCCCATCTCCACAATCTTTCCCGCATACATCACGATCACCCGCTCTGCGTAGCGCGCCACCACGCCGAGATTGTGGGTGATGACAATGAGCGCGACACCTAAGTCCTTGGTTAGATTGCGCATCAGCTCGAGTATCTGAGCTTGAATCGTCACGTCCAGCGCAGTGGTGGGCTCGTCGGCGATGATCAGCTTCGGATTGCAGGAAAGGGCCAGCGCAATCATCACCCGCTGGCGCATGCCGCCGCTGAACTGGTGAGGGTACTGTTTGAGCCGGCGCTCCGGTTCGCCGATTCCTACCATACCGAGCAGCTCAACCGCCCGCTTGTCCGCTTCTTCCTGATTCAGCCCCAGGTGCAGGATCATGGTTTCCGTGAGCTGCAGGCCGATAGTGAGCACCGGGTTGAGCGAGGTCATGGGCTCCTGGAACACCATGGAGATCTGACCACCGCGCACCTTGCGGATCTCCGAGTCCGGAAGCTCCAGAAGATTGCGCCCTTGAAAAATGATGCGCCCTTCGACGATCCTGCCCGGCGGATCCGGGATCAGCCGCAAAATCGACATGGCGCCGACGGACTTGCCACAGCCGGATTCGCCGACGATGGCAACTGTCTCGCCCTCGTCGACGTGATAGCTGATGCCGTCGACGGCTTTGACAGTGCCTACGCCGGTTTCAAACTGGGTTTTGAGGTTTTCGACCTCGAGAAGTCTAGGCACGTTACGTGACGCCCCTTTGTAGTTATTGGCTTGCGAGGGCGCCGAGGCGTGCCGGCGGACCCCCAATATCCTGGGGCGGAACGGTATGGGCAGCCGCAGCAAATGTCAAACCTAAGATCTTGATTTGAACCAATCTTCAACGCCCGGCGCGCATGTCCCGATTGCTTCGATCCGGTAGATTATCGAGATGCAGCGCGAGCTTACACACCGATGGGCATCGCTTTCCCCTTCCTGAACAGGTCTCCATCTCTGGATTACGGTCAATTCCCATTGGCGACAACGGGCAGCTGGAACACGAACCGCGTGTCGTTAATGGATTCAAAGCTCAGTTCCCGGTTGATTAGCCTCGGCCGTGCGTAGCCCGGGGCTCGTCATCGCGACGGTGTGCGTGGTCGAGATCATCGGCATGTCGGCCTTTGCCACCTTCCCCACCCTCATTCCTTTGTTTCAGCACGAATGGGGCATCTCCAATACAGAGGCTGGTTGGATCAGCGGGATCTATTTTGCCGGTTATGTGGCGGCGGTGGCTGTTCTGACGGCACTGACCGACCGCATCGACGCAAAGAAAGTCTACTTATGCTCAATGACTTTGAGCGTGGTGTCGGCAGCCGGGTTCGCGCTGTTCGCCTCGGGAGTGTGGTCCGCGAGCACCTGGCGCCTGCTGCAGGGCATTGGGCTCGCTGGCACTTACATGCCGGGATTAAAGGCCCTTATCGATGCGCTGCCGGAGCGGCTTCACAGTCGAGGCACGGCTTTTTACACCTCCAGCTTCGGCATCGGCGCGAGTCTTTCTTACTATCTTTCCGGGATCTTCTCCGACTCACTCGGCTGGGAATGGACCTTCGGCGTGCTCGCCATTGGTCCAGCGGCTGCCTTAGCTATGGCGATGGTTGTGCTGCAGTCCCGCCCGCCCGGGGACGAACGTCCATCGACGCGGTTGCTCGACTTCCGACCGGTATTCGCTAACCGCCCGGCACTGGGGTTCACCCTTGCGTATACGGTCCACAACGCGGAACTGTTCGCGTACCGCTCCTGGATTGTTGCTTTTCTGGTCTTCAGCCAGTCTCAGCAGGCTACTGATGCCTGGGGCGTGGCGCTGAGCGCGGCCACTGTCGCGGCCTTGCTCAATTTGGTTGGCATGCCTTCCAGCGTCCTTACCAACGAGCTGGCCGCCCGGATCGGCCGGCAGCGCACCATAATCGGTGTGATGCTGCTCTCGGCCCTGGTCGGAACGGCCTTCGGCTTTTCCGGAACTCTGGCCTTCTGGCTGGTGCTGGCGCTGGCGCTGGCACACGCCATCACTATTACCGCTGACTCTGCGACCATCACCGCCGGAGTGATTAAAGCAGCCGATCCCCGTTACAAGGGCACTACCATGGCCATGCACTCGGTGGTCGGCTTCGTAGGCGCATTTTTAGGGCCTCTGCTATTCGGCATGGTGCTGGATCTTGCGGGCGGCGAGCGGGACCCAAGGGCCTGGGGTTTCGCCTTCGGCACCCTGGCAGTCGTGCTCATGCTGGGACCGCTGGCGGTGGTGAAGCTGGTGGGGATGAGGCGAAGGATGTATTGATTTAGTGACATGTAGCACGAGACAAGCAACAAGTAAGGCGATTCGCCGCGGGCATGAAATAAGGAAATTAATGATTCGCAGGCCGAGCTTCGAGTCGAGCCTGGTTCTACCTCCCACGCGGTGAATCACTGTTCACGAATTACATGTTACCTGTCACTTTGGTGGGCACGGCGGATCCTGAGGCGCCCATTCTGGCGTTACGCGAACGTTACAAGTGCGATGAACGTTCCCACGCCCGCAACGACTCCGGAGAGCATGCCGCGACGTGCGAGAAAAAACACCAGGATGGCTACCGCCATAGCGCCGAGGCGAAACGAAATCGGCGTTTCCGCCAGGCTGCCCAAGGGAATTACCGTCATTCTTGAGATCA
>JBFHVA010000044.1:0-20198 GCA_041589735.1 Gammaproteobacteria bacterium
GCGGATACCTTTTCGGCGTCGGCGGTATCGGGCAGCGTGAAGCGCCGGTAGAAGGTCCCGTACACGCGCTCTACGCGCTTGTAACCCTCGCGCTCCTCCTTTTCCTCGTGCTTGCGTTCACCCTTGATGGTGAGCACGCCGTTCTCCATGGTGATTTCGATGTCCTTGGACTCAACGCCCGGGACATCGGCGCGCAGCACGTAGCGATCAGTCTCTTCTTTAATATCTACCGCGGGCGCCCAGTGGCTGGTGGCAGCGCTGGACTGGTCTCCATTTGCGGTGCCGTAATAGCCCTCGTCGAACAGGCGGCTCACTTCGTCATGAAAACGCCGCAGCACGCCCAGCGGCTCGTATCGAATAACGTTCATTTCCAGTACCTCCGAGTCAATTGGGGCCATGAACAACTTTGGTTAGGGTCAAGGTGTGGGCGTAACGTAGATTTTCAAGGGCGCCGAGCGGCCGGCGAGGACGATTACGGGCGCCTATTGAAAGGGCTTCGGTTGATCCCAATATTTCGAAGATATGGTCACGCGCGCCAAGCGGGGTGACGTGATCCGGTTCGCTCCTGCCGGGGGCGAGCCCGTATAATGACTGCCGAAACCCGAGCGGGGCGGAGTCCCGAAATGAGCAAGAAGGCCGTTTACAGGATCGTCTTCCACAACCAGGGCAAACTCTACGAGCTCCACGCCCGACATGTGAGCCACGGAGAGATATACGGCTTCGTCGAGGTTGCCGACATCATTTTCGGTGAACGCACTGCAGTAGTCGTGGACCCGTCCGAGGAGCGTCTCAAATCCGAATTTGAGGGCGTGAAGCGAACTTTCGTTCCGCTGCATGCGGTCATCCGCATCGACGAGGTCAGCAAGGAGGGCGCCAACAAGATCGTCGCCGCCGACGAAGGCGCCAGTAACGTGACGCCCTTTCCCCTGCCTGTGTATACCCCCGGGGGCGGCACCAAAAGTCCTAAGTAAGATCTAGAGCGATCGGTCGATCGCGCGCCTCGGGACGGATTTTAGCCTTCAGTCAACCAGGCTACCTTTGATTTTTCCCCGCCGCCTTCGAAAGCGCATCCAGAATTTTCTCTCGGTATGCCGCCTCCACGTCAAGCGCCGTTTCGCGACCCCGGCGACCGGCGAGCCGGGTTCTGAGCAACGCCAGACGCTTCAGAGCGCGTCGCTGCGCCGGGTCGCCCGGGGGGTCGCGCATGATCGCCTCCAGGTCCGAAATCTCTCTACGCAGCCGCACCTCTTCCGGAACGTAGCCGGCGTTCTTCAACACCCGAAAAGCGAGGCGCATTTCCGGGGGCACCAGGGCGTCGTCGTCGAGATTGAGCGGTTTTCCGGCTCCGGGCAGATCGTCCAGCTCGCCACGGCCTATGGCGTCGAGAATCCGCTGCTCGACGATTCTTTCAAATTCGAACATGACCGCCGATGGTCGTCTTACAAGCGTTTCCAACGACTATAGGGCAACTGCACCAAGGAGGCATTGTAATAGCGTCGATCCTGGGACACTTCTTCCCCCGCCCAGGCAGGCAGCTCGAAGGGTTCGTTCTCGGAACCGAGCTCGATCTCCGCCACGACCAGACCCGCGTTTTCGCCTTCGAAGACGTCGACTTCCCAGCAGTGACCGGCATGCTCGACGAAATACCGGGTCTTTTCGATCAGCGGCCGGACGCACAGCGTATCGATTATTTGCTCGGCCTCAGACGCGGGGATCTCGTAGTCGAACTCCGCCCGGGAAACGCCCACGGTCGCAGTTTTGAGATTGAGCCACGCGCGCTCGCCGCCGATCCGAATCCGGACCGAGGCCTTCGCGCTTCCGATGATGTAACCCTGGCGTATGCGCATGGGGTCCCGGGCGCGGTCCCGCCAGCTATCGTCTTGAACCAGGAACTTTCGTTCAATCTCTGACGGCACCCGGTTTCCTCTCATCGAATCAACAGCTTATGGTAGGAGCTCAAGGGATGATTGTGTATCCTGTCCGCACTCTGAAAATCACGGCAATCGTGGAGACGCCGATTTGAAAATTCTGGTCACCGGCGGCGCCGGATTTATCGGCTCCGCCTTGATTCGACACCTGCTCGAGCGCACCAACCACGAAGTCGTCAACGTGGACAAGCTGAGCTACTCCGGCAGCCGCGCCACGCTTTCGGCTATTGGAAATGATTCGCGGCACCATTTCGAGCAGGAAGATATCTGCGATGGAGCGGCCTTGAGCCGCGTGTTTGAATCCCACCGCCCTGACGCAGTGATGCACCTTGCGGCTGAATCCCACGTGGACCGCTCCATCGACCGTCCCGCAGATTTTATTCAGTCCAACATCGTCGGCACCTACCAGTTACTGGAGACGTCGCTCTCCTACTGGAAAAACCTGGACGAGCAGGCCAGGGAGCGCTTCCGCTTTCACCATATTTCCACCGACGAGGTCTACGGCGCGCTGGATTTGGACGGTGCGGCGTTCACCGAGACCACGCCGTATGCGCCGAACTCACCGTACGCCGCAAGCAAGGCGGCGTCCGACCACCTGGTGCACGCCTGGCACCGGACCTTCGGCCTGCCAATGGTGCTGTCGAACTGCAGCAACAACTACGGGCCGTTTCAATACCCGGAGAAACTCATACCGCTGTGCATCATGAAGGCGATACGAGGAGAGCCGATCCCCGTCTACGGCAGCGGTCAAAACGTGCGTGACTGGCTCTTCGTCGAAGATCATGCCGACGCGCTCTACCGGGTGCTCACCGACGGCCGTGTAGGCGAGCGCTACAACGTCGGCGGCGACTGCGAGTTGAGCAACCTCGATCTGGTTAACAGGCTATGCGCCACGCTCGATACGCTGCGACCCAACGATCCGGTCGTGCCCCATGACCAACTGATCACCTACGTCACCGATCGGCCTGGCCATGATTTCAGGTACGCCATCGATGCCGGCAAGATTGAAAAGGAACTCGGCTGGCGCCCCGCCACCGACTTTGAAACCGGCTTGCGCAAGACCGTCACCTGGTATCTGGAGAATCTGGACTGGTGCCGAAGCGTGACCAAAGGGTCGTACGCGGGCGAGCGGCTGGGCCTTCGCGCGTAGCCCGACTGCTCCGGGTTGACCCGATAAGGTGCGCATGATTCTCAAGTACGCGCTTCTCGCGGTGGCCGTCTACGGCGGTCTGTGCCTGGCCCTTTTTCTGTTTCAGGCCCGTCTCGTGTTTTTTCCGTCCCGCACGCTTGCCTCCACTCCTCAGCGGATCGGGCTCGAATACGAGGAGGTTTGGCTGCAAGCAGCGGACGGCGCGCGCATCCACGGCTGGTACGTTCCCCACCCGCGGGCCCGCGGCACGCTGCTGTTCCTTCACGGCAATGCCGGCAATATCGGCGATCGGCTCGAATCGCTGGGCATTTTTCATCGGCTCGGCCTCAACACCCTGATCATCGATTACCACGGCTACGGCAAGAGCGAAGGCTCGCCCGGCGAAGCCGAGAGCTATAGCGACGCCGAGGCCGCCTGGCGCCACCTGGTGGAAGCGCGGCAGATTCCGGCCCAAAGCATCGTCCTTTTTGGCCGCTCCATGGGCGGCGCGGTGGCGGCATGGCTGGCCGCCAGGGTCCCATCGGCGGGTTTGATTCTGGAATCGACTTTCACCTCTGTTCCCGACATGGCGGCGAAGGTTTATCCTTTCTTTCCGGTGCGCCTGCTCGCTCGGATCCAGCTCGACGCCAGAGCGTCCCTGGCCCGCGTGCGCGTGCCGGTGCTGGTAATTCACAGCGCGGGTGACGAGATCGTCCCACTGGCGCACGGCCGCGCCCTTTTCGACGCCGCGCCAGAGCCAAAGCGTTTTCTAGAGCTCCGCGGCGGGCACAACGACGGCTTTCTCGTCTCCCGAGAAATTTACGTTGCCGGTCTTTCGGGATTTATTCAGGAGATTTTCCCGGCGGCGCCTGCTCAAAATTGACGCCAGCGAATCGGCGAAGGTCGGCGGGAAGCCCAACTTTTTAACTATGGCCGCGCTTTCATTCTGGTATTTCCCCGCTCTGCTCCACCCGGCGTGGACCATGGCCTTCGACGCGCTCGCCGAGCGCGAAATAGAGTCGTTGATTGAAGACGAAGTCGAGAAAACTGAAGACCGCAGCCCGCTGATCTGCGCCTCTTGCGGTGAGCGCATTACTTCGATACGGGAGCGCTTGGAGATGAACGGCACCCACGCGCACACGTTTACCAATCCCCACGGGTTTACCTTCGACATCGGGTGCTTTCGCAACGCGCCGGGCTGCAAGCCGTTCGGCGAAGCGACGGAGGAATGGACCTGGTTTCAGGGCTACGCCTGGCGCGTGGCGGTGTGCGGCGGCTGCGGCGCGCATCTGGGCTGGGGATACGAACCCGCTCCGACGGATCCAGACGCGCGGGGCTTTTTCGGCCTCATTCTCGACCGTCTTTCCCGGCCTGCCTGAATCCTGGCATAACTTATCGGCCGAGGGACTCCTCGAGCACCGATGTCACCGCCTTCGCGTCCAGCGGAAAGGCGCGGGCAAAGCCACCTACGAAGTGTCCCCGGGCAGGCACCAGCAGGAACAGTTCGAAATCCGAGAAGCCGAAGCGTTGTTCGGAATCCGGCAGTCGGGCGATGTATGCCGTGCGCGCCCCAGGGTAAGCCGGCGAGTCAGGCTGTAATCGTTCTACCTGTCCCTGAATGCTGAATCGGGGCAGGGTCTGCGGATCGCCGTCGCCCCGGTCCGGCGCGCCGACGACCAGGGACACGCGCGGTCGCTTGAGCAGGTTTCGCGTGTGCTCGGCGAGGCGACTTAAGTGCAGCAGAAATCCGCGAGCGTCGGGCGCCAGCGCATACGCCACGCTAGATGCCAGCGGTATGCCGTCGTCGCCGACGCTGGCGAGCGCTCCCCAGCGCTGCGCGCGCACCAGGGTTACCAAATCGCGGCGGTTGTCTTCGTCCATTGACGATGGAGCGCGGGGTCGAGCTTCAAACGAAATAAGCGGTGCGCGTCATTATCCTGGAGGCAAAGCGCATCGCGCGTTTTACCAGCGCCGGAAGCTCGACGGCGCCGCGATCTTCGGCAGTGCGCGCGTGCGCTGCCTCGTCTACCCGCATCTGCGCGAGCACTGCCCGGCTGCGTGCGTCCGACTCGGGCAGTCTGGAGAGGTGATCTTCCAGGTGTGCCACGACCTGGTGCTCGGTCTCGGCGAGAAAGCCCAGGTTCACGCGGTCGCCGGCAAGACCGGCAACGGCGCCCAAAGTCAGCGCGCCCGCGTACCAGAAGGGATCCAGCAAGCTGGTGCGGCCCCCGAGTTCGTCGAGCCGCTGCCGGCACCAGCGCAGGTGGTCGTCCTCTTCCCGCGCCGCCTGCTCCATGGCACGGCAAAGCTCGGGATCGGTGGCGGTCAGCGCCTGTCCATGATAGAGAGCCTGGGCGGCCACCTCCCCGGCATGGTTGACGCGCATGAGGGCGGCGGAGGTGCGTCGATCTCTCTCGCTCATCTCCTCGGAGTCTTCCGATTGCGCGGGACTCGGCCGTCCGCCGCCGGAGGCCCGCCCTTTTATGCTGCGAACAGCCCGATCCAGATTGATTATCATCCGGTCCGCAGTGCTGTAGCGACGTGAAGACATGAATCTCATCCTGATGATAAGAAAATACCATTTTAGCCTGACCGGCCCCCGACGAAAGCGGCGATCCGTCGGGCGACGAGAGCGACTCGCTTCCCGCGGCGCCTCACGGCGTGAAAAGGTCGGGCAGCCGTGAACGCGCCGGTGGTGACCGCACGGGCGCTGACCAAAATGTACGCCGGTGTCCCGGTGGTGGACCGCGTCGACGTCGACATCGATGGCGGCGAGTGCTGGGGCCTGCTGGGCCCCAACGGCGCAGGGAAGACCACTTTTCTACGCATGCTCGTGGGCAGGACCCCGCCGACGTCGGGGGACATTCAGGTGCTCGGCCACCACATTCCGAGACAGGCATCGGCCATGAGGGCACGCATCGGGGTGGTGCCCCAGCTGGACAACCTCGATCCGGACTTCACCGTGAACGAGAACCTGCGCACCTATGCCGGATACTTCGGCATCGATCACGGCGGGCTGCGGGAGCGCATCCGCGAGCTGCTGGAATTCGCGGCCCTGAGCCAGAAGGCCGACGCCTACCTGTCCACGCTGTCAGGCGGAATGCTCAGGCGTCTGTCCCTGATCCGGGCGTTGGTCAACGCGCCCGAGCTGCTGGTCCTGGACGAGCCCACCACCGGGCTCGACCCCCAGGCGCGGCAACTCATCTGGCAACGCCTGCGAAAGCTCAGATCCGAAGGGATCACCCTGATCCTGACCACCCACTACATGGAAGAGGCCGAGCGCCTATGCGACCGGGTGACCATCATGGACCACGGCCGTCTGCTGGATTCCGGGCACCCCCGCGCGCTGGTCCGCCAGCACATCGAGCCCCACGTGATCGAGGTTCACGGCGAGGGCCTTCA
This sequence comes from Gammaproteobacteria bacterium, assembly GCA_041589735.1. Lineage (GTDB taxonomy): Bacteria > Pseudomonadota > Gammaproteobacteria > HK1 > HK1 > CAMYJH01. The sequence goes on from JBFHVA010000044.1 coordinate 6,460, forward strand.
GCGTTGGCACGAGGAAACCGCGTCCCGCCTGGCGCCGCGCCACGAAATCGCCGGCGACGGCATTCTTTACTATCTCAACGACGAGCGACCCCTGCTGGAGGCGCTGTCGGGGCAGAAGCAGTTCAGCTTCCTGCATCGACCCGCCAATCTCGAGGACGTCTTTCTCAAGCTTACCGGCCGGGAGCTTCGCGATGGCTGAATCGGGGGCCGCCGACCGAATTATTCCTCACCGCGCGGTGCGCTGGCTGCCGGTGTGGCGACGCAACCTCCGCGTCTGGAGCAAGCTTGCGCTGCCCTCTCTTATGGGTAACTTCGGCGAGCCGCTGCTCTATCTGCTTGCGCTCGGCTATGGTCTCGGCGCGCTGGTGGGCCGTATCGGAGACATGCCCTATATGTTTTTTCTCGCCTCCGGGATCTTTTGCTCCAGCACCATGATGACCGCCTCTTTCGAGGCGACCTACTCGGCGTACAGCCGCATGGCGGTACAAAAGTCCTGGGAGGCCATTGTCACGACGCCGCTGGACGTTCTCGACGTGGTTCTGGGAGAGGTGATCTGGGCCGCGACCAAGAGCCTTTTCAGCGCTACCGCCATATTGCTGGTCGCCTGGGCCTTAGGCGCGGTCAGCGGAGACTTTGCCGTGCTCGCCATTCCGGTGGCGCTACTCTCGGGATTTTGCTTTGCCGCCATGGCGATGGTGATCACGGCACTGGCCCGCTCCTACGACTTCTTCCTTTATTACAACACCCTGGGCGTCACCCCCATGCTGCTTATCTGCGGAGTGTTTTTCCCCATCAGCCAGATGCCGGCGGGGGTCCAGAGCCTGGCCTGGGCGCTGCCGCTGACACACTCGGTGGCGCTGGCGCGACCGCTGATTACCGGCGCCGCGCCGGAAAACGTGCTGCTACACCTGTCGGTGCTGACGGCTTACGGTCTGGTGGCCCTCGGTGTGGCGGCGACACTGTTGAAACGGCGACTGGATGCCTGACGCCCTAAGCCGTTCCGGTCCAGCTCAAATTGACACTGCAACACCCCACGGGTACGATTCCCCCCTTTTTTTGAAGCCCGTTTTGTCCGGAGTCAGCGCAACCCATGACCACCTTCAGCGCCAGAAATGAAAGCGTAGAGCGCGACTGGTACGTCGTCGACGCGACCGATAAACCTCTGGGCAGACTCGCGAGCGAAATCGCTCGCCGCCTGCGCGGCAAGCACAAACCTGAATTCACACCCCACGTGGACACCGGCGACTATATTGTTGTGGTCAATGCCGCCAAGGTTGGGCTGACCGGTCAAAAGCGCACGCAAAAGGTCTATTACAGGCACAGCGGCTATCCTGGCGGCGTCAAGGCCACGTCCTTCGAGCGCATGATCGCGGAGCATCCCGAGCGGGTGATTGAGAACGCGGTGAAAGGCATGTTGCCCAAGGGTCCCCTGGGACGCGCGATGTTGAAGAAACTTCGCGTCTACGGGGGTTCGGAGCACAGCCACGCATCGCAGCAGCCGAAATCGTTGTCGATCTGACGACCTGTCGGCAACGTCATTTTTTGTCTAGAGAATTAAATCGATACCGACATGGCACAAGACATTAGTTACAGTACCGGACGACGTAAGACCTCGGCAGCGCGCGTTTATATTCGCCCGGGTTCCGGAAAAATTGTCATCAACCGGCGCCCGCTGGACGTATTTTTCGGCCGCGAAACCGCCCGCATGATCGTGCGACAGCCGCTGGAGCGGGTAGAGATGCTCGACAGGCTGGATGTGGAAGTCACCGTGCATGGCGGCGGAAACAGCGGTCAGGCCGGCGCGATTCGACATGGAATCACCCGTGCGCTGATCAAATACGACGAAAGTTTGCGCGCAACGCTACGCAAGGCCGGATTCGTGACTCGCGACGCCCGTGCGGTGGAGCGCAAGAAAATCGGTCTGCACAAGGCGCGAAAGCGGCCTCAGTACTCGAAACGCTGAGGCGGCGAGCCTCAGCCTTTCTGGGGGATCGTCTAGCGGTAGGACTGCGGACTCTGACTCCGCCAGCCCAGGTTCGAATCCTGGTCCCCCAGCCAAGTTCAAGGCCCCCGTCGGGGGCCTTTTTGCATCCTGGCCCTGAAAAATCTCCTGAATCCTAAACATTGCCCTCTCCGGTAAGGGGGAGACGGGAGTCGGGCGCCGGCGAGGCATTCAGAGCGCCCCTATTCCCCCTCAGGCCGCCGACAACGGTCGAGACCCTTAATCGAGGGCTATTCAGATTTCCGGCCTGGAGCCGATATCCGCTTGGGGGTCAGTATCCGGTCGAAGAGAAGGTACCGGTTTTCACGGTTTTTTCTTTTTTGGGCACCTCCGCCCGGGCGAGCGGCGCTTGGCCCGCAGCGGATGGGTCCTGCCGATCTCAATCTGACTGAAAATACGGCCTGCGCACGGCGACTATAATCTTTGCCTATGGACATCCCCGGCTTTCAGATTAAAAGGACAATCGGTCGCGGCGGCATGGCCGTCGTATATCTCGCCGTTCAGGAGTCCCTGGGTCGCGATGTCTGCCTCAAAACCATGCCCACCAGCAAGGGCAACAGCACGTCCTTCGTCGAGCGGTTCATGAACGAGGGGCGCATCATCGCCGCGCTTCAGCATCCCCACATTATTACCATTTACGACATCGGCACTACCGGCGATCTGGTCTGGATCTCCATGGAATACGTTAACGGTGGAGATCTGAAAAATCGCATCGACCTCGGGATGAACCCGCTGGAAGCACTCGAGCTGCTGGTCAATATCGGTAATGCGCTGGATTTCGCCCACAAGCGCGGAATCATTCATCGCGACGTGAAACCTCAGAACATTCTTTTCCGGCGCGACGGCACGGCCCTGCTCAGCGACTTCGGAATCGCCAAGGAAGTGCAGATCGATACCGAGCTGACCTCAACGGGGACCATTCTGGGCAGCCCTTTTTACATGAGCCCCGAGCAAGCCGAAGGCATGCAGGTGGACGGACGCACCGACATCTACAGCCTCGGTGTTCTGTTTTATGAAATGCTGACCAGCGAGCGCCCCTATCCGGGCGATACGGCCATCAAGGTCATCATGCAGCACATCCAGTCTCCAGTTCCGGAGCTTCCCGAGGATCTGCAGCAGTACCAGTCCCTGCTCAACAAGATGATGTGCAAGGAGCCGGACCAACGCATGCCGACAGCGGCTGCGCTGGTGGAAGAAGCCGAAGCGCTCCACCAAACCCTTCATCGGGAAATGTATCCGTCGGCCACCGCCGAGATTGAGGCAAAGGCGATACAGAAGGAAAAAGATCGCCTGCAGGCAGAAAAGCGCAAGTGGCGACTGACGATACTGGGCGCATGTGTCGTCGTGCTGGTTATCGCATTCGCAAGCCTTCAGGTCTACATCGAGTCTTTGAAGCCCAGCCGCATCGCCAAGCAGCGACCGCCGGAAACGGAGGTGACTCAGCCGCTCGACGTTCAGGCGAGTGTCAATTCGCAGTCGATTTCCGCCGCCGCCACTGAAACCACTCCGGGCTTGAGCAAGCAAGAAGTGATCAAGGCCCTGACCTGGCTGGCCGAGAACAGCATGCAGGAAAACCGCCTGACCTATCCGCCCGCCGATAATGCGTACTATTACTTCAGTCGGCTGCTGGCGCTGGACCCGGATAACGTGTCAGCCAAGGACGGGTTTTCCGATATTGCGGAGCGCTACACGGAACTCGCAGAAAAGGAGTTTTCTAACCGCAACTTCGGCAAAGCCCAGGCGTACATAGCGCTCGGCCTTCAAATCCAGCCGGACCACAGGTCTCTGCTCAACTTGCAGGCAATTATCGATGACCGTGATAAATCGGTTTTCGATAAGTTTTTCGATTTCCTGAAAGGCACCGGCTGAAGCGGGAGAATCGTCAGCCGGGGGCTGGGGCAGGGTAGGATCCCGAGAAAGACCTCAGGGTTTTTCTTCCGGCTTGTTCTGCTGGTCCCAGGTTGAAATAAGAGCCTTGAGCTGATCGACCATTTTGCCGTCTATGGCCGCCGGGGAAGACGCCGACCCTGCCGTCTGACCCTTACTGGCATCTGCGGCGCTTTTCTCTTCTACATCCGGTTGTGGCTCCAACTGAGCCGAAAGTTGTCGCTGTTCCTCTTCCCTGCGCCTTGCCTCTCTCAAGGCAGCACGCTCCAGCTTTTTCACCGCGTCCTGTTCACGGCGAAGATCTATCTCGAGAAAGGCGGCTTCGCGATACGCCTTGCGTTGCTCCGGGGGAAGATTAATCGCGGTGTCGTCGACCAAACGCCCGTCTTCAAACACCAGCACCCTCGGGCCGCGCTCGCCGCTGCGATACCAGGGAGGGGGCTCGCCGGAAAGACGAACATTTCCGCTCCCGGCGTCCACCCACTGATACATGCGCGCGTGCGCCGGCGTAGCGAGCGCAAAGATGGCGACGACAAGTAACGAAAATAGTATTCGCATGAACTGCGGCGGGCCAATCAACGGTCTCCAGCTAATATTAGTCCGCCCCCCGCCACCGCGCAGGACAACGCTCCCGGCGATCCACGCCGATCGCCCGCCGGCGAGAACAACAGCAGAAGATCATCGAGAAACTGCAAACCCAGCGTCGTCGGCCTGAGCAGGCCGCCTCGGAGTTCGATCAGATCCCGCGACTCGGCCTCGGTAAGGGAGTGGGAAATTTTCCCGAGTGCGATCCCGCACCGCTCGGGAAATAGCGCCAAGTCAAAACCGGCGGTGAGACGCAGCGCGTTCATCATGAATTCCAGCGGCAGCAAGTCTTGCGCGAGAACCTCGCGCTTGAGATTGAAGCGGCCATCTCGCGCCCCGTCGAGGTAGGCTCGCGGGTGACGTTGCTTGAGGCTGCGCGAAATTTCACCACGGCCAAGATCCGTCCGCTTGCCGTGGGCGCCGGCGCCCACTCCTAGGTAGTCGCCGAAGCGCCAGTAATTGAGATTGTGACGGCATTCGAATCCGGGCTGCGCAAACGCCGACACCTCGTAACGGGCATAGCCGCTTAGCTCTAAACGTTCGATGCCTTGCTGCGACATTCGCCAACCGGCCTCCTCGGCGGGAAGCATCGGTGGGTGTCTGAAAAACAAGGTATTGGGTTCCAAGGTGAGCTGGTAGTAAGAGACATGCGTCGGCTGAAGCTCGAGCGCCGCGTCAATATCCGAAAGCGCCTGAGCCACGCTTTGACCGGGCAACGCGTACATGAGATCCAGGTTGAGGCTGTCGAAATTTGCCGCCTTCGCCATTTCCGCCGCGGCGCGGGCTTCGCGACCGTCGTGGATGCGACCAATGGCCGCAAGCAGTCCGTCATTAAAACTTTGTACGCCTATGGAGAGCCGGTTCACCCCCGCTTGACGAAAGCCGACAAAGCGACCCGCCTCGGCCGTACCCGGATTTGCTTCCAGGGTGATTTCACAGCCGGGCGCTAACTGGACGCGATCACCGATCCCCTCGATGAGTCGCGCAACCGCATCCGGCGACAGCAGGCTTGGCGTACCGCCACCGATAAACACACTCTCTATTGCTGTTGATTGCAGCGCCGCGCATTCCATCTCCAGATCGGCGAGCAGAGCGTCGATATACGTATTTTCGGGCAGCTCGGCTTTCAGCGCATGAGAGTTGAAATCGCAGTACGGACACTTTTTCACGCACCAGGGAACGTGAACGTAAAGAGACAGCGGAATGGAATTTGCGAACTCAGCCATAGCGGCTGCTCAGCGCGCGTTTAAGCATTCCAAGGGCCTTTCCCCTGTGGCTCAGCGCGTTCTTGCGCTCGGGCGCAAGGGCGGCGGCAGTCATGCCCTCGGACGGCACGAAGAAAACCGGATCATAGCCGAATCCGCCATCGCCGCTGGGCGCTTCCAGTATTCGTCCTTCCCAAACGCCTCGGCAAACGACGGGCGCTTGATCCTCTGCATGCTCCACGTAGACGATGACGCAGATGAAACGCGCCGCGCGGGCGCTCGCGTCGACGCCGGCGAGTGCGGTCAACAGCCTGTCGATATTCTCTTCGTCGCTTGCGCCTTCTCCGGCATAGCGGGCCGAGCGAACCCCCGGGGCGCCGTCGAGCGCCTCGACTTCCAGTCCGGAGTCATCGGCGATGGCGGGAAGTCCGGTTGAGCGCGAGGCGTTGCGGGCCTTGATCAGCGCGTTGGCTTCGAATGTCTCTCCTGACTCCACGGCTTCCGTTACCCCGAGCGCCGACTGAGGCACCAGATCCGCGCCCAAATTCTCGAGCAGGGTGCAAAGCTCTTTGAGCTTTCCTGGATTGCCGCTGGCCACGACCACGCGTCGCGGTCCGCTCATGGCGAAAAAGGCATCCTCAGGCCACGCCGAGCGTCCTGCGCTGCGCATCGAGCAGCTGGCCGATTCCGCGCTCCGCCAGCGCCAGCATCGCGTCCAGCTCTGAGCGGCGGAAGGCGTGACCCTCGGCGGTGCCCTGAAGCTCGACGAAAGCACCTTCGCCGGTCATCACCACGTTCATGTCGGTCTCCGCTTCCGAATCTTCCGCGTAATCCAGATCAAGCACCGGCTGGCCGCGATATATGCCCACCGAAACCGCGGCCACCTGAGCGCGGATCGGATCTCGTGTCGGCGGCTCGCCAAAGCGTTCCGGGTCGCGCTCGATGCAATCCAGCGCATCCACCAGCGCCAGGTAGCCACCGGTGATGGCGGCCGTCCGGGTGCCGCCGTCGGCCTGCAGCACGTCGCAATCCACCGTCACCGTGCGTTCGCCCAGGGCCTCGAGGTCTACGACTGCACGCAGCGAGCGCCCGATGAGGCGCTGGATTTCGAGGGTACGGCCTCCCTGGCGCCCGCGGGCCGCTTCCCGCGACATGCGACTGCCGGTCGAGCGAGGCAACATACCGTATTCGGCCGTGACCCAGCCCTGGGTCTTACCGCGCAAGAACACCGGCACCTTGGTCTCCAGGCTGGCTGTGCAAAGCACCCGGGTGTCCCCGAATTCCACCAGCACCGAGCCTTCGGCGTGGCGTGAATAGCGCCGCGTGAGGCGAATGTTGCGAAGCTCGTCGGGAGCGCGGCCGCTGGGGCGCATGGGACTGTCCTGGTTGCGAAAGCGTCGCATTATATCTTCGCGGATAGACGGGCGTCAGAAACTTAGCTGACCTCGGCATCGGCCCCGGCGGCGTTTTCGAAGGTCGACGCAACGTATACCATTGCCGTTTTGCGCAGGATGGCGGCGATAACCATGATCCGCAGCATGACGGCATTTGCACGCGCGGAATCCGAGCAGCCCTGGGGTTCGGCCCAGCTCGAGCTTAGATCCGTCAATAACCGCTACCTGGACATTGCGCCGAGACTGCCCGATGAGCTGCGCCCGCTGGAGCCCGTAGTCAGGGAGCGCATCGGTGCCAAGCTCGGCCGCGGCAAGCTCGACTGCGTATTCAAAATCAGTTACGCCAACGATCGCGATACGGCGTTCACGGTAAACGTGTCCGTGGCCGAGCAGGTCGTACGCGCCATCGAGCAGATACAGCCCCTGCTGGGCAAAGCCCAGGGAGTCACGCCGATGGAAGTCTTGCGCTGGCCCGGTGTCATCCAGGCGAGCGCGCCGGATCTCAAGGCAATACAAACGACAGCCATGGAGTTGCTGGACGGCGCGCTCGACGAGCTGATCGCAATGCGCACCCGGGAGGGTGAAAAAATCACCGCGATGATCGTGCAACGCTGTGACAATCTCGAGTCCATCGTGTCCGATCTCCGTCTCCGGTCGCCCGAGATTCTGGCTGAAACCCGTCGCAAGCTCGAAGCGCGGCTGGAAGAGCTTCAGGCCCAGCCCGACCAGGAGCGATTGGAGCAGGAAATGCTCTACCTTGCGCAAAAGCTCGACATCACAGAAGAGCTCGACAGGCTCGACGCCCACCTGGCCGAAGTTCGTAAAGTGCTGGAGAGCGACCAACCGGTCGGGCGCCGACTGGACTTCTTGATGCAAGAGCTCAACCGTGAAGCGAACACCATCGGATCGAAATCCAGCGACGCGGAAACGACGCGATCGTCGGTGGATCTCAAGGTCTTCATCGAGCAAATCCGCGAACAGGTTCAAAACGTCGAGTGAAACGCCAGCGTCGACACATAGCCGGTGAAAAGAATTTGACTGCTCTAATCAATTCATGAGCACGTCTTCGAATTCGGGCACCCTGTTCGTGGTCAGCGCACCGTCCGGTGCGGGAAAAACGAGCCTGCTGCGCGCGCTGCTGGACTCGGAAAACGACCTGGTCTTGTCCGTTTCCCACACCACCCGTCGACCGCGTCCCGGGGAGCGCAACGGTGTGGACTACCACTTCGTCGCAGCCGATGAATTTGAATCCATGGTGGGCGCGGGCGAATTTCTCGAGCATGCCACCGTATTTGGCAATCGATACGGAACCGGCCGGGCTCAGGTAAACGCCTCCCTTTCGGGTGGCATCGACGTGATCCTGGAAATCGACTGGCAGGGCGCGCGCCAAATCCGCCAGGCCATGCCCGAATGCGTGCAGCTGTTCGTACTTCCGCCTTCCCGAGATGCCCTAGGCCAGCGCCTGCGCGACCGCGGAACCGACAGCGGCAAGGTGATCGAGGCCCGGCTGCGGGCGGCGGGCGGCGAAATCGCCCACTTCCGTGAATATGATTACCTGGTGGTAAATGACGATTTTGACCGAGCGTTGAGCGGCATGCGCGCCGTGATCCACGCCGCTCGATTGAGCCTTGGCCGTCAGCAGGTCCGTCACGCGGCGTTGATCCGGGATTTGCTGGCCGACAGCGGGCCGATTCAGTAATATTGATTGTTTATACTTAGTGAAAGTCGCCCCGAGTAGCTCAGAGACCTTTGATCATTTGCGTAGGAGAGCCGAATGGCAAGAATTACCGTTGAGGACTGTGTTGAAAAGATTGGCAACCGTTTCGAGCTGGTGCTCGTAGCGACCAAGCGCGCGCGTCAAATCGCCCGCGGATCGACACCGCTGGTGGAAGAAGAAAACGACAAGGCAACGGTGCTTGCGCTGCGTGAAATCGCGGACGGCAAGGTAGATGTCTCCATCATGGATCAGGAGCCGGAGCCGGTCAGCGAGGACGAAGAAGCAATGGAGATCGCACGGGTCCTGCCCGACGCGGAGCCACCGAAGGAAGAGCCTCCGGCCTGATTCGAAGGTACCGGCCCGTCCCGGATAAACTCTGTGGGTCGCGCAATGAGGGAGACCGTCCGTGTTCCTGATCAGCGATCTCTGCGGACTGGCCGATAACTACCTCGAGCCGGATCAAGTCAGGGAAATCTACAGGGCCTACCAGTTCGGCGCCGAAGCGCACGAGGGACAGCGTCGAGCTTCCGGCGAACCCTACATCCAGCATCCCATCCAGGTCGCCAAGATTCTGGCCGAAATGCACCTGGACTATCAGAGTATCGTTGCCGCGATTCTTCACGACGTCATCGAGGACACCGATACCGCAAAGCCGCAGATCGCGAAAAAATTCGGTAAGGAAGTCGCCGAACTCGTTGATGGTGTCAGCAAGCTGACGCAGATTAGTTTCGAAAGCCGCGCCGAGGCTCAGGCCGAGTATTTCAGGAAGATGCTCATGGCAATGGCCCGGGATATACGGGTCATTCTGGTGAAGCTCGCCGATCGTTTGCACAACATGCGCACGTTGTCCGCGCTTCCGATGGACAAACGCCGGCGCATCGCCCGCGAAACCCTGGAGATTTACGCGCCCATCGCCCATCGTCTGGGGCTCAACAATATCCGACTCGAACTCGAGGACTTAGGTTTCCGCACCTTATATCCGATGCGCTACCGGATACTTTCTGCGGAAGTCAAGAAGGCGCGCGGTCACCGCAAACAGGTCATTCGTAAAATCGAAACTTCGATGAAGCGCCGCCTGAGGCAGGAAGATCTGAGTGCGCGGGTCGAGGGCCGGGAAAAGCACCTTTACAGCCTTTACCGAAAGATGCGTGGCAAGGGATTTTCGTTTGCCGAGGTACACGACGTTTACGCCTTTCGAATAACCGTTGACACCGTCGACGCCTGCTACCGCGCGCTCGGGATCATGCACGGTTTGTACAAACCCGTTCCCGGCAAATTCAAGGACTACGTGGCGCTGCCCAAGCCCAACGGATACCAGTCTCTGCATACGGTTTTGTTCGGACCCTACGGCACGCCCATCGAGGTGCAGATCAGGACCGAAGACATGCACGCGGTGGCGGAGGCCGGCATCGCGGCCCACTGGCTGTACAAAAGCAGCGATTCGGCGACGAACACCGCGCAAAAGCGCGCCCGCCAGTGGCTGAAAGAGCTGCTGGAAATGCAAAAGCAGTCCGGCGACTCCATCGAGTTTCTGGAAAACGTCAAGGTCGATCTGTTTCCCAAGGAGGTTTATGTCTTCACGCCGGCGGGAGACATCATGCCCCTGCCCCGGGGGGCGACGCCCGTGGACCTCGCCTATGCCGTCCATACGGACGTGGGAAACACCTGTATTGCAGCCAAAACCGATGGGCGCTACACGCCGCTTTCGACTCCGCTGGTGACCGGGCAGAACGTGGAAATTGTGACCGCGCCCTGGGGACGTCCAAGCGCCAACTGGCTAAATTTCGTGGTCACGGGTAAAGCCCGCTCTAATATACGCAATTACCTGAAGCATCTTCGCACCGGCGAAGCCATCGAGCTTGGGCAAAGACTGCTCACGCAGGCGCTGGCGTCGGAATCGTTATCGATGGAAGACGTGCCTGCGAACCGTATCGAGTCGTTGCTCGAGGAATACCACCTGGAAAGCATCGACGAGCTGCTGGAAGAGATCGGCCTGGGTAAGCGCATCGCACCGCTGGTCGCGCTGAGACTGCTTCCTAATCGCGCCACGGGGATTAAGGAGGTCGTTGGAAAAAACGACAAGCAACCTCTTTACATCAAAGGATCGGAGGGCATGGTTGTGAATTTCGGCAAGTGCTGCCATCCGATCCCCGGCGACAACGTGATTGGGTTCCTGAGCGCCGGCCGCGGTATCGTGATCCACACTTCTTCGTGCAAGAACCTGGTTGATTTTTCCGACAAGCCGGAAAAGTGGGTGGACGTCGTTTGGCAGCCGAATATCGAGGGAGAATTCCCGGTCGAGATCCGCGTCGTGGTCAAAGATCAAAAAGGCGTGCTGGCTACTGTTGCCGCGGCGATTTCGGAGCTGGGCGCGAACATCGAGAACGTCGGTTTGGAAAACCGCGATGGTGCAAACTCCACCTTGACTTTCCTCGTTGCTGTTAGCGACCGGGTCCACCTGGCGAGGATCATCCGCCGTGTGCGCGGCATCCCGCAGGTTTCGAAGATAGCCCGGGCGCGGGGCTGAGTGCCGCGCCCAGGCCGTTGATTTAAAGTTCAAGCAGGAAAGGGAGCATGACCAGAACGACCATCAATACATCCGACGCACCCGGCGCTATCGGCACGTACTCTCAGGCGGTCAATATGAACGGTACCGTCTACCTTTCGGGACAGATCCCGCTGCTGCCGGAGAGCATGACGCTAGTGGAAGATCCGGACGGGCAGATACACCAGGTGTTCAAAAACCTCGGTGCCGTGACCCGGGCAGCGGGCGGCAGCCTTAACGACGTGGTCAAACTTACGATTTATCTCACCGACCTTTCGCTCTTCGCACGGGTCAACGAGATTATGGCCGGGTACTTCGACGAGCCCTTCCCGGCGCGCGCCGCGGTGGGCGTAGCCGAGCTGCCGAAGGGGGCCAAGATCGAGATCGAAGGGATCATGGTCCTCGCCTGATCACGTGTTTGGGTCAGTCGAGCTGGCGGGACCTAGGTTCCGGAGTCACGCGAGGCGGCCGCCCGCCGCGCTTGTATCGGGTGCACGTGATGTCGGATTCTGACGCCCCGGTAGCCGCTGCCGCCACCGGCAGCCGCCTGGGCGAGGTGCCGGTGACGGCCCTGCGCGGCGCAGGCCCGCGGGTGGCCGCCCGGCTCGAGGCCATCGGCGTGCGCAGCGTTCAGGATCTGCTGTTCCACCTCCCGCTGAGATATCAGGACCGCACCCACACCACCCCTATCGGCGCATTGCGCCACGGCGACGAAGCCCTGGTCGCCGGCGAAATTCAGCTTACCCAGTTGCGCTACGGCCGGCGGAGATCGCTGGTCTGCATGATTTCGGACGGCACCGGCAGAGTGCTGCTGCGTCTGTTCCACTTCTCCGAGTCCCAGCACCGGGCGCTCGAGCGCGGCCGCCGGGTGATGTGCTACGGCGAAGCCCGCAGGGGACCCCAGGGCATGGAGATGGTGCACCCGGAGTATCGCCTTCTGGCCGAGGACCAGGCGATGCCGGTGGAAAGCCACCTGACGCCGGTTTATCCGACCACCGAGGGCCTCGGTCAGGGCACACTGCGAAAACTCCTGCCCCAGGCGCTCCAGCTGCTGTACGCGGACGGCAACCTGGACGAGCTGGTGCCGGCGGACATCCTTGCTCGTTTGGACTTCCCGTCGCTGCGCGAGGCGGTGCTTTACGCCCACCAACCACCTCGTCGCGGTGAAGAGCCGGACTTTCTGCCGGCTAGAAAGCGTCTCGCCTTCGAGGAGCTGCTGGCGCACCATCTGAGTCTCAGGCAGCTGCGGCAAAAGCTCGACCAAACGCAGGCCCCGTCTCTGTCTCCGCCGGGTCCCTTGGCGCAGCGTTTTCTACACAGCCTTCCCTTCGAACTCACCGCCGCACAGCGGCGCGTGGCCAATGAGATCCACACGGATCTGCAAAAACCACATCCCATGCACCGTCTTGCCCAGGGTGACGTGGGCTCAGGCAAAACCGTGGTCGCGGCGCTGGCCGCGCTGCAAGCCATCGAGTCCGGTTTCCAGACGGCGCTGATGGCGCCCACCGAACTGCTGGCCGAGCAGCATCTCAAAACGCTCAGCGCCTGGTTCGAACCGCTGGGCGTATCTATGGCCTGGCTGTCCGGAAAACAAACCGGCGCCGCACGTCGAAAGATTTACGAAAGCGTGGCTTCGGGCGCCGCGCAAATGACCGTCGGCACCCACGCCCTGTTCCAGGAGCAGGTTTCATTCCACCGCTTGGGTCTGGTCATCGTCGACGAACAACACCGATTCGGCGTCCACCAGCGGCTGATGCTCCGGGACAAGGGGGTGCGCGATGAAGTCCATGCCCATCAGCTCATCATGACCGCGACTCCGATCCCGAGAACGCTGGCCATGACGGCCTACGCCGATCTCGATACTTCGGTGATCGATGCGCTACCGCCGGGGCGCAAACCCGTGGATACCGCGGTCGTGCCAGAGACGCGGCGAAGCGAAGTGGTGGCCCGTGTGCTCGACGCCTGCCGCAAGGGGCAGCAGGCCTACTGGGTGTGCACGTTGATCGATGATTCCGAAACGCTTCAGGCACAAGCGGCCGCGGAAACAGAGCGAAACTTAAGTGAAGCGCTGCCGGATTTGCGTATCGCGCTGGTGCACGGACGAATGAAGCCGGCGGAGAAAGAAGCGGTGATGGCGGAATTCAAACAGGGAACTATCGATCTGCTCGTCGCCACAACGGTCATCGAGGTAGGCGTAGATGTGCCCAACGCTTCACTGATGATCATCGAGAACGCCGAGCGCTTGGGCCTCTCCCAGCTTCACCAGCTGCGCGGGCGCGTTGGGCGCGGGGCGCAGAAAAGCGCCTGCGTAATGCTGTACCAGACCCCCCTTTCTCCGGCCGCCCGTGAAAGGCTTAACGTGTTGAGAGAAACTAACGACGGGTTCGAGATTGCGCAGCGGGAC
>JBFHVA010000045.1:0-20186 GCA_041589735.1 Gammaproteobacteria bacterium
GCCGCTTTGCCATTTTGCACATGGTAGATAAACAGGCGGCGGCCGCTGCCGCCGCGGTCCTGGTCCAGTCGTTCGACCCACTCGGCCACTTTGCTCAAGTATTCGCGTCTCGGCGAAATCACCAGCAGAGCGTTGAGCCTCTCAATCACGGCAAGCTTGACCAGGCCCGCCAGCGGACCTTTTCCCTGGTCACCAAAAACCTTTTCCAGATCGGAGGCGAGCGTCTTGGCATCGACGAAGTCGGGTGTGAACAGCGCGACCGACAATCCGGCGATCCAGTCCACGTCGAAGACAGCGATGGTCTCCAGCAATGTTTCGATTTCCTGCCCGCTACCGGCGAGAATCAACAGGTTTCTTTGGGTATCGACGCGAACGATGTTGCCCGCGGTGACGAAAGGCTCGAGGATCTTCTGCATTTCGCCGGCGGAAACGTACCTGAGCGACACGACGCGAACGCTGTAACCGCGCGGCAGGGGTGCGGTCGTGTTACCGAGCTGGGGCGATGCGAGGCCACGCAACGCGTTTTCCCGCGGCACCACGTGATAAACGTCGCCGCGTTTGACCAGCGCTGCGCCGTTCATACGAAGCAGCATTTCCAAGGTCGGAATGAGGCTTTCCCGCGGCAGCGGCTGGCTAGTTTGCAGGGTGACCGCGCCCTGCACGCCCGGGTCGATGACGTAATTTTGCTTCAGCAGGTCGGCAAGAATGACTTTCACCACTTCGAGCAGGTTGGTGTTCTCGAAGTTGAGGGTGATATCGCCGGGTCTAGACGCGCCGTCCGGCGCCTTTACCTCGCGCACGAAGACGCCGCTTCCGGGCCGGTAAAGGTCGGCACCACCGGAAGTCGGCTCGAATTGTTCGCTGGTGACGGGCGCGGTGACCGCCGTGGGCTCAGTCGTCGCCGCGGATTCGCGAGCCCCCTGACCCCTGGCAATGGATTCGCCCACCGCCGCCGGAGGCAAGGAGCGTGTTGACTCTATGACGGCACATCCGCAAAGCACCCCGGCCAGCGTCATGGCTGCGCAGGCGCGAGTGCGTGAAGCTTGCGAAGTCCGATCGGGCACGGGGAGTCAAAAGCCGCCGTTTGTTAGCGTTCCGCTAAACGATTATTCGTAATTGTGGTGTCAAGTATCAGGGCCTAACCGTTGATTCGCAAGCAGGTTTTGCCCAGGGCAGGGAAAGAAAATCCCCGCTAAGGAGCCTGAGCTACGGCTTAACGCTCTGGGGTGGGCTCTTCCTGCGAACCGAAGGGCCGCAGCCGGGTCCCGCCCAGAGTCCTGCGCGGCGCCCGCTCCGGCGTATTGATGCGGGGTAGGGCTCGCGCGGAGCGCGGCGGGCGGTGAGGCGGCGGCGGACCAAAGATTCGAAGCGCCGCCTCCCGGGTATCGCCGTCTTTGCTGAACACGGCTTGATCGTTCTCCACTCGGTCCAGTCGCCACCCGGCAATCGTCTCTCCTTCCGCCACCCGGGTGAGCTCTCCGCTCTGCGGGTGAACCACAAGCACCGCGCGCTCGCTTTCGGTGATGATGATGGCGGAAACCGTGAAGCCCGCAGCCGAGGCGGCCGCAACCGGACCCGGCGTGTCCGGGACACCGTTCGACTCCATTTCTGGTGGACGGCGGGTTTCGGTGAACAGCGGCCGCGCGACGGTCTCGCTCAGCGCCGCCAGCGGTGGCAAGGTCAGCCGTACCGGACCAGTTACGGAGGTGCCTTCTCCCTTGTCCGCGGACGCCCTCAAATTCTCCGCGGAAGGCACACCGCTACGCGCCTCTATGACTATGGTGACACAAAGCGCGGCCAGCGTGATTAACAAGATGCCGGATATTCGATTCGACATCATGCAATCTCAGGACTGATCCGCCGAGCGCTGGTAGAAACCGCTGACCTTGAAGCGAACGTCGAGCCAGTCCTGTTGCTCGGCGGTACGTTTCCCTCCAAGTCTCACCGTGGTGCGTCGCGTTACTACAAGTAGATCGTCAATTACCAGCACCGGTTGGCCGGACTCCAGCACGTAGAGGCTCTCTTGAACTGCTGGCGTGGTACCCGTCATGCGGACGTTTACAGAGACCCGCTCGAAGGACGAAACCTTTTCCGGCTCGAGTATCTGGGTGCTGGTGAGGCTCCCCCCCGCCGACTGCACCGCAGCTTTGACCCGCTCCTGGAGGTCCGCGGCGGCGAGCGTCGCGCTGTCTGCCTGCAGGGTGAGCTCATCCAAATTCATGCTTCGCCTGGCAGTCGCCAGCTGCCGTTCCAGCGGCGCCTGACGCGTGGCGATAGAATCGAAGCGCGTCACCTTGTGCTCCAGATCCGCAATCAGATCACGATTTGCCGCGTAGCGCACCCAAAGCGGGCGGACCACGAGCAAACCGATGAGCGCAATTACGAGAAGCAGCAGCGATATCGCCGCGATCCGGTCTTTGAGTCTCCCGGTCTGCAGGCTCAACTTCGGCTTCCCTTGGGAGGCGCGCTGGTTGCCACGCCTTCGCGAATCGTTTCCAGCTTCGCCGAAATATGGAAACGCTCCTGACCCGATCGCGCGTCACGCGTTATGGGCGATCCGAAACGCGCCTCGCGGAACATCGGCGATGATTCCACCACCCCGATAAGCGCAGATGCGGCGTCAGATAGACCCTGGAACTGAACCTCGCCGTTCTTGAAGTCGAGGCGGTGAAGCCAGGTGCCGTCCGGAATTATTCGCGCCAGCTCCTCAATCAGCTCCACCGCGCTCGGCCCGGACTTCGCCTGCTCGAAAAGCGCGCGCCTCTTTTCCAGTGCGTTAATTCGATCCTGAATCTCGACCGAGGTCATTGCAGCGGCGCGCGCACGATCGGCGCGCTGCTGAAGCGCTTCGATGTAGCGTTCTTGCTGGTAAATCGGGATCAGGGCCGCGGCGGTGAGGGCGATGAGATTGAGAACAATGAGCGCGCGGTTCAGCCCCCTGGTTGTCTGGGCACGATAATCCCTGGGCAAAAAAGTGAATCCATGCTGACCTTCGAGCCCTGCGTCCGGGCTGAATTGAAGCGCCCAGTCGCCGATCACGCCAAGCGCCTCGTCCACTACCCCTTTTTGCACCACCGTGAGGTCCACAGCCAGCTTTCGCTGCTTGGCGTCCCGCGCCTTCGGCCGGTAGTCGAAGTACACCTTATCGGCGTGAAAAGGCGTATGCCGTTCCATCTCAAATGCCAGCACCTGGCGCAGGTTTTCTTCTGCGGCGAGCGGCAATTGCACCGTCTTTTCAAGCCGCAGAGAACCATCTACCTTAACCAGACAACGGGTCCTTTCAGGACGCAGCCCGTGCACCAGTGCGTTAATGGCTTCCCGTTGCGCGGCGGAAATGGTTGGCTGCGTTTCCTGACTCTGCCGGGTGGCATTTCGCTCGATACTACCCAGCTCCTCGCTGGCATCGCCGGCTCGATGCTTGAAGACAATTGCCGAGCGCGTAATCTCGATCTCCAACACGCTGGCATCGTCGCCACGGGATCGCGTCCAGCTTTGCGGCAGCATGTCCGCCAGGGTGCTTCGCCACCATGTAAAAAACCGTCTGATCATTTCACCGGGTAGAACTCGTCTTTCCGAAGATATCGAAGGCGTGGTCGGATTCCGCCAGCCGGGCAAGAACCAGGTAGGGGGACTGGCGACTGCGGGCCAGCCTCAACACTACTCCGCTTCGCGCCACGGCGCCGCCCCGCACGCGCGCTTCCACCAGTACCGCATATATTGTCGGGCGCGTTCTGGAGAGGTAACCCGCACCGGCGGCCAGAAGATCCAGCGGCACGCGCGATGTGCTCCCCTCTTCGGCCAGCTCGCGTGCCTGAACGTAACGTTCCACCGCTTCGGGGCTTAATCCCGGAATCGCCAGCAAAACCTCTTCACTTGCCGCCTGCGGATCCACGCGGGACGCCCGGGTGTGCACGGTGAAGTATTTGCTCAGCTCCCGGTAAACATCGAGCGGGATCCCCTGCACCAAGCTGAGCTCACTGACGCTGACGAAGGCTTGATCGGCAGCCCCGTAGGTCTTGCCCGCAAGCCGGTAGTCTGGATCTTCCGCGCCGGCGCGACGCTTGGTCTTGTCCGCATCACGCCAATCCAGGATCGAATCAGCAATGCTGTCCGCGGTGACACCTTCCGCGGGTGAAAGCGCGGCCAGAACTCGCTTCGCCACTTGACCTATCAGCGCATCTGGAGCGGCGTTGAGATCAATCCGGCCGTGCTCGGATACGACCGCGATCCGAAGATCGGCATCGGCAAAGCGCAAAGATTTTTCGCCGCGCGTGTTCTTGAAAATACTGTCATCTTTCTGGAGCAGATCGGCGATCGCGCGTCGCACGCCCGCGTCGGCGGCCGCTTCGGCTTTTGCCTTGTCGACGAAGTTGGCGCTCAACAGCGCCTCGGTACGCGTTTCGAAGGCATGGCTCGCGGCAATGACCGTTAGAAGGGCGATTGCCCATAGCACCATAATGAGGGCGATCCCGCGCTCAAAACTTGAATACGGGTGATGCGCAGACTTCGACGCAACACCCACGAAATTTTGAGCCCGACACCTCACGAGCGCCGCTCTATAACTTCATCCGTCTGATCGGCACCCGGAAGGAGCCGATCTCTGTCTTGGCCAGAGGTGATGAACCGCACAGCGTCCACCTCCAGCGCCACCACCAGCTCGGGCCAGCTCTCGCTACCGTCCTGCTCTACGGAGACCCTGATCAGCCGAGGCATGGTCCTTAAGTCGCGCCAACTCTCGAGCCATTCGGGCAATGCGTTGCGGGTGCGGGCGCCGAAATATTGAAAGCGCAGTTTGCCAACGTTTCTCGCCAGCACCGCTTCGTCCAGCGAGCCATCTGTATCCAAAGCGTGCAACGGCCGCCACCGCAACATCAGGTTATTTTCCTCGACGCCCTTTTCGAGCTCCAGGGTCACGAAGTGAATACCGCCTCCCGAGACGTAGCCCGGAAGCTCGGAAACAAAGCTCACCGAGTCCGCATCGCCGTTAAAGACGAGATTCCAACCGCCTGCGCGGCTGGTGGCGAGGGGCAGAGCCGACGAGAGCTGACGCCTGAGCAGCGCGTGTACAACGCGAATTTCATCCACCGCCGCGCTCCGCTTTGCCGCCGCGTCCCAGCTTTTGACGCCCAAACGAATTCCACCCAGCACGATTCCCGCCATCAGCGCGAATACCGCCATGCCCACCAGAAGCTCGAGCAGAGTGAAACCGCGGGCAGCCGTGGCCCGATCCGGGCGCATTTCACTGTAGGACGCCTGGCGCATTATTTGGGCCTCAGCACCAGCGAGCTCAAGCTAAGAATTCGTTCGCCCCGATCCGCGTTCCAGATGATTTCCAGGTCCACCCGGTAGGGAACCAGCTCTCCCCGGTCGGCGCGGCCGAGGTCGTCCTCGCTATAGCGGGCAATCTCGGCACGCCAGCGGTATCTTGGGCCCGCATTCGCGTCGAGCTCGAAGAGCCCGGAATGGTTACCCGGCCCTATGCGGTGATCGGCGCCAAGCTCCGCCAGCTTTGATTTCGCCAAAAGCACCGCGCGACTCTCGGATTCGCCGCTACGCGTCACCGTGAGTCCGCCTGCAAATACCTGAAACAGCGCGCCGAAAAACAACGCCAGCAGGGTAAACGCTACTAGCACCTCGAGCAGGGTAAATCCTCTTTGCGCGGTTGCCATCAGCGCTCACTCATCGACTTGCCAGTCGCCCGCCGTTATCCGCTTCCTCCAGGGTACGAACGCGCCCCCCCAGCCAGTCGACGTCTACGTGAACGCGACGAGGACCGCGCTTCACCGTGATCCGCCCTCCGGTGGAGCCGCCATCAGGGAAAAAGCGTATGGCGCCGCGGCTTTCGCTCTCGACCGCCGATCGCGCGGTGAAAAGAGACAGCTCGATGTCCCCGGGCAGCTTCCGCGGGCGTCTCTCGAAGGAGAGCACAAACTCCTTTCGCTCCACGTCCAATATCAGAGCCTCCATGGTGTTTCGCTGAATCGCCTGACTGCGTGCCCGGCGGAGCCCCGCTGCGAGGTTGCGCGCGGCGGCCTCGACCTCCACCCCTCCGGTCTTCAAAAACGCTGGCGCCACCAGCGCGGTAAGCGCGGTAAGCAGCACCAGCACTACCAACAGTTCGAGCAGCGTAAATCCAGATTGGCGTTGCATCAGAGACTTCGGTTAAGAATCGCGCTGGCGGTCAATGTCTATTGCCAGCTGACAACGTCCGCGTCCTCGCCGGTGCCGCCTTCCTGGCCATCGGCGCCGAGAGTGTAAAGGTCGTAAGGCCCGTTCTCACCGGGATTGCGGTAGATGTAGTCCCGACCCCAGGGATCCTTGGGCACGGTCCTCTTTTTAAGGTACGGCCCGTCCCAGCGATCGGCGCCCGAAGGTTTAGTCACCAGGGCTTCCAGATCCGGCGGATAGCTCCCGACCTCCAGTCGGTAAAGATCGATTGCCGAGCTCACGGCCTCGATCTGAATACGTGCGGAGTCACTCTTGGCGCCGGAAAGCCACTTAAGCACCTGGGGCGCAGCGAAGGTGGCAATGAGACCCAAGATTGCCAGCACCACCAGCAGCTCCAGCAGGGTAAATCCGCGCAACCGGCTCCGGACCCGAATTCTTCTTTCAGGGGAGTTCAAAGGCACCGTTAGGGTGTTGTTGTTCATGGTTTCCTTATCCGACCAAAGCGAGATCGTTGATGCTCAGTATGGGAACCACCAGAGCAAACATTATGGCGGCGATCATGACGGCGAGCCCGAGTATGAGAATGGGGCCGAGTAGCGTCACCATACGTTTGACTGTTGTGTGCACCTCGCGCTCATAGATGGCGGCGAGGTGCAGCAACATGGCATCGACGCTGCCAGTCTCCTCGCCAACGCGCACCAGATGACTGGCTAAGCTTGGAAACACCTTCGCCTCCATCAGCGGCCGGGCGAGGCCCTGGCCCTCCCGGACCCTGGATGCCAATGCCTCAAGACGCCAGGCGATCGAGCGATTTGAAACGACCTCGCAGGAAATCGCCAGCGCTTCGAGAAGGTTGACGCCGTTTTCGATCAGCGTGCCGAGAGTGCGCATGAAGCGCGCCGCCTCGATCTCAGCGATCAGCTTTCGAAGCAGCGGCAGCTTGAGCAAAAACCCGTCCCACCGTCGGCGCGCCTCCGGGTCCTTGCCCTGCTGCCGCGCAACGACGAAACCGCCGGCGATAATCAGGGCGACGACCCAGCCATAGCTTTCGATAAATCCACCGGCGCCGATTACAGCTTGGGTAAACCAGGGTAGCGACTGGCCGGAGTCCTCGAACATCGAGGCAATTCGAGGTACCACGACACCAAGGATTACCGCGAGAGACAGCAGCGCTACGAAGACCAGTATCAGAGGATAGAGCAGTGCGTTGCCGATCTCCTGGCGCAGCGCGCGGGCATCTTCCAGAAAGCGGGCCAGTCGTGACAGAGATTGGTCCATGGCGCCGCTCAACTCACCCGCGCGGACGATATTGATGTAAAAGCGTGAGAAAAGCTTTTCGCGAGTGGCCAGCGCTTCTGAAAACGACTTGCCGCCGCGCACGTCTCGCTGCAAAGCAAGAATTAGATCGCGCTGCGGTCCGGGACCCTCAATCTCTCCCATGATCTTGAGCGCCCTGTCCACCGACAGGCCGGCACGGACCAAGGTGGCTAGCTCCAGTGTAAATACCTCCACGTCGCGGCGGCCGAGGCGTTTTTTGCCCAGCAGCGGAAGGCGGGACGAAGTTTTGGCCTGCAGTCCGTCCAGCGGCTCGGCGCGGATGGGCACGTGGCCCTGAGCCTGAAGCTTGCGCACCACATCACTGCGGTCCGCACCTTCCATATTACCCTCCAGCACCTCACCTGCACTGGTTGCGGCCTTGTAATGAAACAGGGGCATCAGGCTTCTCTCGTGACGCGCTCCACTTCTTCCAAAGTGGTCATTCCCAGGAGCGCCTTGCGGATTCCGTGAGCTCGCATGCTTTCCGTGCCGGTGTCCCGCGCGGCGCGGCGGACCTCGGTTGCGTCTCCCTTCGACAGAATCTCCCTGCGAATCATGTCGTTCATTACCATCAGCTCGACGATGGTTGTACGTCCACGAAAACCGGTGCCGTCACAGGACCCGCAGCCGACCGCTTTGAACAAAGTAGGCGCCGGGTCGTCGGTGTAGCGCTTCAAATCGAACTCTTGCGCAATTTCAGGAAGCACCTGGTAAGGCTGCTTGCACTCAGCGCAAAGCGTCCTTACCAATCGCTGAGCAACCACTCCGTTCACGGTGGAGGTAACCAGATAGTCGTCGATGCCCATATCCAGAAGTCGCGTCACGCTGCTCGCAGCATCGTTGGTGTGCAAAGTCGAGAACACCTTGTGTCCGGTCAATGCCGACTGCACGGCGATCTTCCCGGTTTCCAGATCCCGCATTTCGCCGACCATGATGACGTCCGGGTCCTGTCTCAGTATGGAACGCAACGCGTTGGCGAAGCTCAATCCAATCTCCGGCTTTACCTGGATCTGGTTGATGCCTTCCAGCTCGTACTCCACCGGATCCTCCACCGTCAGGATCTTCTTGTCCGGCGTGTTCAGCAGCTTGAGCGCCGCATACAGCGTGGTGGTCTTACCGCTGCCGGTCGGTCCGGTCACCAACACGATGCCCTGCGGTCGGCTCAACAAATCGTCTACCGCTTCGCGTAGCGATCCTTCGAATCCCAACGTCTGAAAATCGAGTTTCAGGCTGCCCTTGTCGAGGATACGCATCACTACGCTCTCGCCATGGAGCGTCGGTACCGTCGAAATGCGCACATCGATCTCACGGCCTTCGATACGCAGCTTGATGCGTCCATCCTGCGGTCTGCGACGCTCGGCGATGTTCAGATTTGCCATCACCTTGATACGGGATACGAGCGCCGCGGCGGAACGTACGGGCGGTGCTTCAACTTCACGCAACACACCGTCCACCCGGTAACGCGTCTTCAGTCGCGCACCAAAAGGTTCGATGTGCACGTCCGAGGCCTTGACTTCGAGCGCGCGGCTGATGATCAGATTGACCATGCGGATGATCGGCGCCTCGCTGGCAAGGTCGCGCAGATGCTGAATGTCTTCCGCTTCGGCGTCGTCTTCGCCGGTTCGAAAGGTCTGGGCAATTTCAGTCAGCGTATCGCTGCCGTCGCCGTACTGTCGCTTGATTGCGGCTTCGATATCGGACGCCGCGCCAACCCTAACCACGATTTCACGCCCCAGCGCGAGCTTCAGTGCGTCAACGGTAAAGTTATCCAGCGGATCCGCCATGGCGACGATCACGACTTCACCGTTTACCTCCAGTGGAACTACTTGGGCGTGGGTAAGAAACTCCGGAGTCACCTGGCTGTCGACGGCGGGAACGTCACCATATCCGTCTTGAAGGGCCGGCTCGAGACCGAGCTGCTCGGCCAAAGCACCCGCCAGGTCCCGCTCCGAGATCATTCCGAGGCGCACCAGCATTGTTCCGATGCGCTCGCCACTCTCTTTTTGAAGACGAAGTGCGCGATCGAGGTCTTCCGGGCTCAAGCCTCGCCGCTCAACAAGTATTTCACCGAGACGCATCAGGGATAATCACCAGGACAGCTTACGGACCCCTTTGAAAAGGTGTCGGAACCATCAATTCTAGACGAGTAGGGTACCCCAGGGAAAAAGAAGGAAAAGCGGCCATTTACAATTTGGACCTCGAAAGAAGGCTCAAAATTCAAGCTTACATGGCCTTTTTGGACGCTTGGAGCAGGCGTGGGCGGTTGGTTAAACTGGTCCTTTCCGCGCGCGAAGGAGCCCCAAATGAGCGATCATCACGACCACGCCCACCTTCCGGATACCGTGCTGCGGGTGAAGGCGCTGGAGTCGCTTTTGGTGGAAAAGGGCCTCGTGGATCCGGCCGCCCTGGACGAACTGATCGAAACATATGAGCACAAGGTCGGCCCGAGAAACGGCGCCCGGGTGGTGGCGCGCGCCTGGTCGGATCCCGAGTTCAAGCAGCGCCTGCTTGAAAACGCTTCGGCCGCAATGGCAGAACTCGGCTTCACCGGGCGCGGGGGCGAGGACATGGTTGTGCTGGAGAATACCGACAAGGTTCATCACATGGTGGTGTGCACGCTGTGCTCATGTTACCCGTGGCCGGTGCTGGGGCTTCCGCCGGTGTGGTACAAGTCGGCCCCTTACCGCTCCCGTGCGGTAATAGACCCCCGCGGTGTGCTCAAGGAGTTCGGCGTGGAGTTGCCCGAGAAAATCGAAATACGGATCTGGGACAGCACTGCAGAGGTGCGATATCTAGTGTTGCCGATGCGCCCCGAAGGCAGTGAAGGCATGGACGAGGAAGCGCTGGCGGATTTGGTCACGCGGGATTCAATGATTGGCACCGGGCTTCCCCTGTCGCCGGATCGGGTTTCGAAAAAAGAATGAACGGCGGCCACGATCTCGGAGGCATGCACGGTCTCGGACCCATCAATCCCGAGCCCGACGAGCCAGTATTCCATGAGGAATGGGAACGGCGCTGCTTTGCGCTGAAGCTGGCCTGCGGATTCCTCGGTGAATGGAACCTGGACATGTCGCGCCACGCGCGAGAGCGCATGCATCCGGCCAAGTATCTCGGGACCAGCTATTACGAGCACTGGCTCATCGGTCTTCAGACGCTGCTGGTGGAAAAGGGACTGCTCACTGAGGAGGAAATCGCTAGGCGCATGGGCGAGATCGGCGCCGAGGAGACCGACTGATGCGCGCGCTCAAAGTGGAGGACGTGCAAAAGGTATTGCACCGTAGCAAAGGCGCCCGTATCGACGCGGACGTTCCAGTGAAATTCAAACCCGGCGATAAGGTTATAACGCGGAACATCAATACACCGGGACACACGCGGCTGCCTCGTTACGCACGCGGGCGCTATGGCGTCATCGATCGCCATCACGGCGTGTTCATTTTTCCCGATAGCCACGCCGCAAACGGCAACACGAATCCACAGAACCTATACAGCGTTTGCTTCAGCGCACGGGAGCTTTGGGGCGAGCAGGCCTCGGAGGCGGACAAGATTTATATCGATCTTTGGGACGACTACCTGGATCCTGCTTAACAACCCGCCACCAAACCGACCGCCGACTCGCACTATCCGATGACCCGAAATGATGTCGACCTGGACACGCTGCCGGCCCTCCCGGTGGACGATGAGGGCCCGGTGTTTAGCGAGCCGTGGGAAGCTCAGGCATTCGCAATGACGCTTGAACTTCACAAACAGGGCCGCTTCAGCTGGATTGAATGGGCGACGTACCTGAACAATGAGATTGAGAAAGCGCAGCGGAGCGGGGACCCCGACCTCGGCGACACCTATTACTACCACTGGCTGGCCGCGCTGGAAAATATTTGCCTGGACAAGGGAATCACCAGCGAGCGCGCTCTCGCGGAGCGAAAAGACGCCTGGGACCGCGCCGCTCAGGCCACGCCGCACGGCGAGCCGATTGAGCTGGACCGAGCCATCCGGCACGGGGAGTTCGATAAAGGACGTTAATCGAGGGGCTTCATCCCAGGACCGGCAGGCAAGCCCGCTCCCACAATGCGTTTTGTTTAATGCTGCAGTATCCGTTGCACGCCGCCAATCATGATTGAACGGGAAGATACGGATGATGCCGTCGTGGTGCGCATGGCCTACGGAAAGGCCAACGCCCTCGACTACGAGCTGTGCAAGACCCTGGTGGAGACTTTCGACCAGCTTGAAACTCATGATCACAGGCCAGTGATTATTGTTGGTAGCGGTCGGATCTTTTCCGCCGGCGTCGATTTGTTCCGGGTCGTTAACGAGGGGCAAGAGTATCTGAACGCGTTCTTTCCGGTTCTTCTGAATGCATTTGCACGACTATTCGACTTCCCTCGCCCGCTGGTGGCAGCAATCAACGGCCATGCGATTGCCGGCGGCTGCGTCATTGCCTGCGCATGCGACTACCGGCTTGCGGCCGCGAATAGCGGGCGAATCGGCGTTCCGGAGCTGTTAGTGGGCGTACCCTTTCCGACAAGTGCGATTGAAATTCTGCGTTTCTCCATCGGCAACGCTCATCTTCAGCAAGCCGTTTACACCGGCGGCACATTCGACACTGAAGAAGCCATGCGGCTTGGATTTATTGACGAGGTTGCCGACGAGACCGAGCTTTTGGAGCTGGCGCTTCAACGCGCGCGCCACTTTGCGTCGATTCCTGCCCGAAGCTACGCGCTCACCAAGCGTCAGCTGCATGAACCCGTCAATTCGCGTATTGCTGCTCACGCCCCTGAAGACGACGAAGCTGTGCGCACAGCCTGGATGGATCCAAAGACGCTGGACGGCATACGAGATTATCTGGAACGCACGTTTGGAAAGAAAAATTGATAAGCGATTAGCTTCGAAACCGGAGCGGACTGTGGGCCAAAACCGGTCCTTGCGCGAATACCCTTACGCAACCGTTACCTACCTCAGCCCTCTAAAGACACACGGCCTGCGGCACCACCCATCGCTGGTGGACCAAAACTCTTTTCGCGGTCCGGCTTGATGCAGGTCAACTCAGGCTGGTTACCGTCAACCGATTATCACGACTGGTTTTTATCTCTGCTTGGCGGTGACGGCCGTCTTACGCGAAGGACCTCGGCTTGGATGTCATCTATTTCACCTTAGCGGCTATCGCCCTTTATATAGTTTCAGACTGGGTCCTCCAGCGCATCGAAAGTAGACTCGGCAAACGCCTTGAGCATCGCAGTCTCTTATTTTTTGCGATCATTCTCACACTCGCGCTCACCAGTTTTTGGCTGATTCGCTGGCTTGGCGCAAGCTGACGCCTCCAGATTCGGTTTCCACGCCCGGGATCACGCCAACCACAGGAGCTTGACATAGATCAAGGATAGCTGCCGGAAAATGCGTAGGCTGCCGACAGTCTGCGCGCTCTTAGCTTGCATGCTTCAAGGGAGGTTCCAGCATGTCCGATCAAGGCAGTGCACCGGGAGCGTCTGCTCCCCAACCCCCGGCACCCGATGAGAACCCGGAAAGGATCCCGTTCATGCAGCGGCTTCTGGACAATCCTTTCCTTTTGCTTTTTCTCGGAGTGGCGATTCCCACGGTGTTCTACGTCATCTGGGGCGTAATGGAAATCGTCTCAATTCCTATCGCCCAATAGGAGGGACCACACATGGCAATCACACCGCCGAGCGAACGCATCTGGTGGAAGGAGCCCATTGCAAAGATCGAGCTCATCTGGATAGCCGTGGCTTTCCTTTGGGGCCTGGTCATGTTCTTCATGATGATCTACTGGCACGGCGCAGGCGAACAGAATCTCTCCAACGAAGCCTATCGAATCACTCCGGAGGCGTTCTCGGAAAAAACCAACGCGATGGTTGAAAAGTACAAGGTTCGTGAAGAGGGAGGATTTCCCGTAGTCCGCCCACCGCCGGGTAGTGACGTCTACATGCTTGGCCGCCTGTGGCAGTGGTGGCCAATACTCGAGTTAGAAAAAGACCAAAGCTACCGCCTGCACCTCTCGTCGCTGGACTGGCAGCACGGCTTCTCGCTTCAACCGACGAACATCAATCTACAGATTCATCCGGGATACGACATGGTAGTCACTCTAACTCCCGATGAAGCCGGGGAGTTCAGCGTCGTGTGCAATGAGTTCTGCGGCATTGGGCATCACCTGATGATCGGAAAAATTTTCGTGGTCGAGTAGTGAGGAAAGGGGACATGACAATGACATCCGAATTCCGGACTTGCCCGGTTACGGGCCTCAAGATCCACCGCCCGGCCGAGATGCTTATCAAGGTTAACGCGGTCGTGGCCATTGTCTTCCTCGCCGTAGGCGGTCTCTTCGGCCTCATGGTCGCCCTAACCCGCTGGCCCGCAGTTCACCTGCTGCCCGCCGAGTGGTTCTATCTAGCGCTCACGGCGCATGGTCTCGACGTGCTGCTGGTTTGGATTATCTTCTTCGAGATGGCGGTGCTCTATTTTGCTTCCGCCGTATTGCTCAATTCGAGACTCGCGGCTCCGAAGGCGGCCTGGACCGGCTTTGCGCTCATGCTGATCGGGGCGGTGATGGTGAACGTCGCCGTGCTCCAGGGCGGATCCAGCGTCATGTTTACGTCCTACGTGCCGATGATGGCGGCGCCGCATTTCTATCTTGGTCTCCTGCTGTTCGCCGTGGGGGCGCTGATCGGTTGCTTCGTGTTCTTCGGCACGCTGGTGATCGCTAAGGAAGAGAAAACCTACGAAGGATCGATTCCCCTGGTGACATTCGGAGCATTGACGGCTGCGATCATCGCCGTTTTCACTATCGCTTCCGGCGCCATCATTTTGATACCGACGTTCCTTTGGTCGCTGGGCGTAGTCAGTAATATCGACACTTTGATGTACAAAACGATCTGGTGGGCAATGGGGCATTCATCTCAACAAATCAACGTCTCGGCCCACGTTGCCGTCTGGTATGCGATAGCCGCAATCGTAATAGGGGCAAAGCCCATTTCTGAAAAAGTCAGCCGGGTTGCGTTCCTTCTTTACATCTTGTTTCTTCAGCTCGCCAGCGCCCATCACCTCCTGGTCGAGCCGGGTATCAGCTCCGAATGGAAAATCTTCAATACCAGCTACGCCATGTATCTTGCGGTGTTGGGAAGCCTGATCCACGGCATGACGGTCCCCGGCTCCATCGAGGCGGCCCAGCGCGCCAAGGGCTATACGAACGGTTTGTTTGAGTGGTTACGCAAGGCCCCCTGGGGCAACCCGGCTTTCGCCGGCATGTTCATGTCGCTGGTGATGTTCGGATTTCTCGGTGGCATATCCGGCGTCGTCCTCGGCACCGAGCAGATCAACCTGATCATGCATAACACGCTTTATGTGCCCGGTCATTTCCATGCCACCGTCGTAGCGGGCACCACCCTCGCCTTTATGGCGATCACCTACCTGCTGGTGCCGCTTATATTTCAGCGCGAGCTCATCCTGACGGGGTGGGCAAAGCTACAGCCATACATTTTCGGCATAGGCGTCGCCGGGATCTCGCTGTTCATGATGGGGGCCGGAACGCTAGGCGTGGCGCGGCGACACTGGGACATTACTTTTTCTGACGCGCCGCTGCAGTTCGACTATCCGGCAACCGCGTTCCTGATGATGGGCTTGAACGGACTGTCCGCCGTGCTCGCGGCGGTTGGCGGCGCCATGTTCATCATTATCATCGTCGGCTCGGTGCTATTCGGCAAGCGCACAAATGGTGCGCGGGTCGAGGCTCCAATTTCCGCTGGACCGTCACCTGCCGCTGTCGGTCAATACGGCAGCGCCGGAACGCTGCGCATCCCGGGCACTGCGGTGATGGTGGCGGTTTTCTTTACCACCTTCGTCCTCTACTACTTCGTCAACTGGAAGTACCTGGCAGAGGTTTGGCCGCTGCGATGACGCGGCCCGGGTTGTGTAAAGCAAAACAGGGTCTGATCGGAGGACGAGTCTGCGGCGGCACGATGGCGCGCAAGCCAGTTGACCGACCTTGACCCCAGATCTTTTGGCGCGGCGCGTAGCTCGCATGGATTGATGCAAGTGGCAGAAACGGCGCGACTACTTTATTCAGTCTTTAAATTGCGGATTGGCTTCGCGATTACGCTCTGCGCTCTCGCAGGGATCGCCATCAGTCCGGGCGTGGGTCCTGATCCCTGGCAATCCGCAGTGCTCGCAATTGCGGTGTTGTTGTCCTCGGCCAGCGCCGGGGCCTTCAATCAGTACATCGAACGTGACCTCGACGCGCGCATGCGCCGAACGCGGCGCCGTCCGTTCGTCACCGGTCGGTTCAAACCTAGTATTTTATGGCCTCTAGGATTTGCCGCCCTGCTGATTCTCGCCGTGACCGCGGCGGCGCTTGCAACCAACGTCTGGGCGGCCGCCTATGTGTTGCTGGGGGCGTTCACTTATGGCGTCGTCTACACCGTCTGGCTCAAACGTCGTACTTGGGTAAACATCGTTCTTGGAGGTCTCGCGGGCAGTTTCGCGGTGCTCGCCGGAGCTGCGTCGGTTGATCCCGCGCTGTCGCCGGCGCCGGTGATTCTTGCCGTGGTGTTGTTTCTGTGGACACCGCCCCATTTCTGGAGCCTGGCGTTTGTCTATCGCGATCAGTACGCGGACGCCGGCGTGCCTATGCTGCCTTCAGTGGTGGGTGAAGCTGCGGCAGCGCGCATCATTCTCGCTCACACCGCAGTTCTCGTTCCGCTTTCCCTGCTTCCCTTTGCATTTGGGCTTGGCTGGATCTATCTCATTTCCGCGGCCATTGGCGGTGGTTGGTTTCTCGCCGCCAGCGTTCGGCTTGTTCAGACTCCCTCGGTTACAACGGCGCTCGCTAATTTCAAAGCCTCATTGGCTCAGCTCACACTACTGCTCGTCGGAACCACGCTAGATGCTTGGCTGGCCGGCTGAAGGTCGCGCCAAATGTTTGCCAGTATTTACCGATCTTTGTCGCTGTGTTTCCCGCACAGAAAGAAGTGCGCGGCTCAGATGAGCAAGGCTATTGAATCTGCGGATTGGCGCGACTACTTGCTGATCCTGGTGCTGGTGACGTTGCCGCTGACTGCCTGGTCTCACGATGAAGCGAAGACCTTCGCCAGCGCCACGGGATTTAACGAGTCTGAGGCCTTCAAGTTCAGTCAAAGTGCTATCGGACGGCGCATCGGCGACTACCGTTTTCGAGACGGTAATGATCGTGGCGTGGATATTTCGAACTATCTCGGGCGACCGATGATCGTGAGCTTCGTCTACACCAGCTGCTATCACACCTGCCCCCTGATAACGAGACGGCTCGCCGCAGCCGTCGACGCAGCCCGCGGCGTATTCGGCGTCACTGGCTTTCAGGTGCTTACCGTGGGCTTTGACGCCGACGTGGATTCGCCCGCGAGAATGCGGGCCTTTGCTCGCCAGCACAGAGTCGGCGACTCGGGTTGGGTGTTCCTGAGCGCCGAAAAAGACATCATTTCCGAGTTTGCCGCGGAATTAGGCTTTATCTTTTTCCCCTCTCCTAAAGGTTTCGATCACCTCGCACAAATTTCCATCATCGATAGCGAAGGACGAATTTATCGTCAAATCTACGGTGACGAGTTCGAACCTCCCGCTATAATCGAGCCGCTCAAAGAGCTCGCGTTCGGTCAACGGGCGGGAGAATCTCTGCTCGCCGACTGGGTCGATGGAATACGTTTGTTTTGCACCGTTTATGATCCTGCCAGCGGGCGATACAGGTTCGATTATTCAATCATGATCACCGTGATCACCGGAATAATTTGCCTCGGAGCAATAGCAGTTTTTTTGATCCACGGATGGCGGCAGCACCGCGCGTCTCACCGCTCCGGTCTCTGATCGCGAATCACTTCTAGTAGGGCATGTAAACCATGTGGCGGTTGAGACGTCTTGCGCGCCTGGGACTCGAGCGAACGGAATCATTGTTCGATGCCGCGTTTACACCGAACTGGAATCCGCTTTACCAGCTCGGCGCACTCGGCTGGTTCTTCTACTGGATCGTAATCGTCAGCGGTATTTATCTTTTCATTTTCTTCGATACGGGAATCACCCAAGCCTACCAATCCGTAGAGACACTCACCCACGCGCAGTGGTACGCGGGAGGCATCATGCGCAGCCTCCACCGTTACGCCTCCGACGCACTGGTGATCGTCGTGGTGATCCACATCATCCGCGAGTACATTCTGGATCGATTGCGTGGCCCGATGTGGTTTGCTTGGGTCACGGGTGTCCCCATTCTCTGGATGATCTTCGCCGCCGGCTTGAGCGGTTATTGGGTGATCTGGGACAAACTTGCGCAGTACGTCGCTATTGCCACCTCCGAGTGGCTCGATTCGCTCCCATTTTTCGGCGAGCCCATTGCCCGCAACTTCTTGCACCAGACGACTTTAAGCGGCCGATTTTTCACCTTGATGGTTTTCATCCACATTGCAGTGCCTTTGTTCATGCTGCTGCTCATGTGGATACACATCCATCGTCATACCCGTCCGCGCGTTAATCCTCCGAAGGGCCTAGCTGCCGGGACCTTGTTGGCGCTTCTAGCGCTGTCAATATGGCAGCCGGCATTGAGTCACGGACCCGCAGATCTCAACACGGTTCCCACACCCGTTGACATCGACTGGTTCTATCTCGCCGTGTTGCCCCTGGCGGATCACGTTCCGGGGATCTGGCTCTGGGTTGCCGTGGGCGTAGGTACACTGGCGCTGTTGTTGCTGCCGTGGCTTCCTCCAAGTCAGCGTCCGGCGGTGGCCGAAGTTGACCTGGATAACTGCAACGGATGTGCCCGCTGCGCCGCGGATTGCCCGTTCGGCGCGGTGACCATGGGCGCCCGCACCGACGGCCTCCCCTTCAGCCATCAGGCGGTGGTGGACCCCGGTTTGTGCACCAGCTGCGGGATCTGCACCGGATCCTGCCCGACGGCAACTCCGTTTCGACGCCGCAGCGCGCTGATTGCCGGAATTCAGTTGCCGTGGTTCACCGTCTCTGCCTTGCGCGACCGGTGTCTGGAACTCACCGCAAAGCTCAAAGGGCCGGAGCGCGTCATGGTTCTAGGCTGTGAGCATGGAGTCTTCGTCGATAGCTTGATCGACGAAAGCACCGCCGCGATTAGACTCCCCTGCGCCGGCATGCTTCCACCTTCATTTCTGGATTTTCTGATCTCCCGGCGACTGGTGGACGGAATCATTCTGACCGGATGCCGAATGGGGGACTGTTTCTTTCGCAAGGGTATCGATTGGACAGAACAGAGGATTTCCGGGCACCGCGACCCATATCTCAGGGAACGCGTCCCTCGGGAACGAATCCTTCGCTGCTGGGTCGGTATAGATCAGGGCCAGCAGTTGCGCAAAGCGATCCGAGCGATTCGCACCCGACTACGCGAACTTAACCTTCATACGTCCGGCAATGGCAAAAGCGCTGACCGGATTGAATCAGCCAGGTGATCGCGAATGCCTAAGCTCTCACGTTTACTGGCGCAAGCGATAGCCTACGCGGCGTTCGTCGGCGTAATCGCGTATTTCTCGAAGTCCCCGAATTATGCTCAAGTGGATCCGCAGATGAGTCTCATTCGCTTGAGCTTCAGCCACGCAGGAGCACGAAAGGGCGAGTGCCGCCGGCTCACACCCGATGAAATCGCGGCGCTGCCCCCGAACATGCGAAAGCCGATGGATTGCCCGCGGGAACGCCTGCCGCTGCTGGTGGAACTGCACGTTGACGGCAAGCTCATTTATCGGCGCACGTTGCCGCCTTCGGGAATCGCCGGTGACGGCGCATCAACCGCCTATGAGCGCTTCGTCATCGTTCCTGGATATCACCGTATCACGGCCAAGCTGCGCGATACTGCGCGAAACGAAGGGTTCGACTATGAAGGTGAAGAGCTGATGTTGATCGAGCCCAAACAAAATGTGGTCATCGATTTTCGCGCTGGCGCCGGTGGCTTCAAGTTCATGTAAGCAAAGAATTTTTCCCCATCAACTCTTTAAAATCGAAACGAAAGCGTGAAATGACGTTCATTACCTGGAAAGCCGAGTATTCTCTGGGAATTCCATCCGCAGACGCGGAGCATAAGGAGCTCATCGAGCTTCTCAATGAGATCCACGATGGGCTGCTCCGCCCGGGGGCTGGGGAATCGGCCGTGTTCGAGTTTTTTGGCGAGCTGTACGCGAAGATATCGGCACATTTTGCTCTGGAAGAGAAATTAATGCGGGAACACCACTATGACGGCTACGCAGAACACAAAGCGGATCACGAACGACTGTTGAATGAGATCAGGGATTTGATGGACGAGTACGAAGACTCGAATGCACTGGACGAAGAGGCCTTCGGAAAAAAGCTGGACGCCTGGTTTTCAAATCACTTTCGCACCTTGGACGCACGCCTGCATCATCGTTTGGGTTAAGGCGCAGCCGAAAGACTGATCGCCTGCAGGATCGAAGTTGATTGATCCAGCGTGACTAAGGGGGGACGAGAAGCAGAGATTCTAATTGCATTCGAGTAGAAGTGAATTTTATCTATGTAATCGGAGTCTTTTGCTTTCCTCCGTTTTAAAAATTATCGCTCTGCTTGTGCGTTAATCGAATTTTTCGTACATCTGGGCAGGCTACGCACAACAGCCAATCTATCCAGCCCCTTATGGACCTTCAACACGACGCCCGATAATATTCTTGGCCATTTTTCGTCGACGGCATATTAGATGTTTCGGATCGCAC
>JBFHVA010000046.1:0-19667 GCA_041589735.1 Gammaproteobacteria bacterium
ACATGAAGGAGATTTAGTGTAAGGATTTTTCCTTTGACTGTCTGAATCCGCCCGCGATTTTCCGAAATGAGTGGCAGCCTAATGCAGAAATGCAATTGCGTACCGAGGCCAAAGAAATCGCTCCCGGTGAACGGGAGGTGGACTTGATGGTGACGGCGACTTTAGCTGTCGGTGGGACAACGGAATTGCTCGTCGAAGTCAATCACGCGGGTCTGTTCGGTGGTACCGGGCTGACCTCCGACGAAATGGGACGCCCGCCGGGCAGCGAATGCTCCAGCATTCTGTTTCCTCACCTTCGCGAGGTCGTATC
Source organism: Gammaproteobacteria bacterium (assembly GCA_041589735.1). Taxonomy (GTDB): domain Bacteria; phylum Pseudomonadota; class Gammaproteobacteria; order HK1; family HK1; genus CAMYJH01. Next base: position 311 of record JBFHVA010000046.1, read on the forward strand.
CGACCTGGCCACCCCGGGGGCTTTCCCCCGTTCATTCTCGCGCCGGGCAATTTTGAAGCGCTTTACAAGTAACATCTTGCGGAACAAACCGAAGAGCCGCTCGCGGCGGGTCAATCGCAGAATTGAGTCCAGCCCGCATAATTGCCAACCCGCGGCTTACGACGCGGATGACGCGGGCTAGGGTATTGGGCGGCGTAATATTGCGGGCGCATACTCATCCGCGGCGGCTGGTCTGGTGAGCGCAGGTGATCCGCGAGTGGCGGTGCTTGGCGCCGGTTCCTGGGGAACGGCGCTTGCCATCCTGCTCGGCAGGAATGGTCACGGGGTGACCCTGTGGGGCCGGGACCCGGTGGCAATAGAGGCAATGGCGGCGAGTCGGCGTAACGCGCGCTACCTGCCCGACGCACTGATCCCCGACAATGTGAGCGCATCTGCCGACCTAAAAGATACCGTCGCTGAAGCGGACGTTGTCCTGGTGGTGGTCCCGAGCCACGCGTTTCGGGGCACCCTTGAGCGGGTGGCGAACGCGTGCCCGAGACCCCTGGATGTAATTTGGGGGACGAAGGGCTTCGACCCGGAGTCGGGCGGCTTGCTGCACCAAGCCGCGGAAGCGATCTTGCCGCAGCGGTCCAGGCTCTCGGTACTTTCAGGTCCGACCTTTGCCCGCGAGATCGCCGCCGCGCTTCCCGCCGCGGTGACCATCGCTTCCGCTGACAGCGATTTCGCCGCGCGGATGGCGACGATGTTTCACAATCCGCGGTTCCGCGTTTACAGCAGTGACGACATCATCGGGGTACAGACAGCAGGCGCGGTGAAGAACGTGCTCGCGGTTGCCGCCGGCATCGCCGATGGTCTCAGCTTCGGCGCCAACACAAGGGCGGCGCTGATCACCCGCGGTCTGGCGGAGATCGTGCGCCTGGGTGTGGCGCTCGGCGGGCGCATGGAAACGTTCATGGGCCTTGCCGGCCTGGGCGATCTGGTTCTGACCTGTACCGATGACCAATCACGCAACCGGCGTTTCGGTCTCGCGCTGGCCAAAGGTCTCGGCGTCGAAGATGCGATAGCGTCGGTAGGTCAGGTGGTGGAAGGCGCTGAGACCACCCGCCAGGCGAAGGGTGCGGGCGAGCGTCTCGGCATCGAGTTGCCCATTGTCGAGCAAGTGTATCGGGTGATCTACGACAATCGACCGCCCCTCGACGCCGTCAGTGCGCTGCTCACGCGGCCGCCTGCGCAAGAGGGCGCATGAGGTCGCGTTCGGATCGCTTTTTCTTTTCACGCATTCGTGCTTCTTCGAGCGACAAAGTTCACGGATCGAACTCGGCGTTGAATCAAGCCATGACGGCCCCTTGAGTCCAGCTTTTCCTTCTCTGTCCGCAGCTCGTAGCCTTACTTTTTTCCGGCAGCGGCAAGCTGACGCCGGCGCGCCGCGCTCGACGGCCACGTGCTGGGCAGCACTTCCAGCCTCGTGCGGCCGGCGCCTGCGCAGGCGATGAGCCGGTAGCTTGCTGCGAAAGCCGTTTTCATCATGCGCGTTTTCGTTTCCCGGTCAACCCGGAGGAGTCCCCGCGGCGCAGAGGTGGTTTACGAATACACCACCAGGGCGTGCCGCCAGATGAAAGAGAATTGTGAGTTTCTGTGTCCTCCCGCGCTCAATATACTGGGCCCATGCGCCGTAAGCTGAAGCGATACCAGAAGCCGACCGACCTGACCAACGGTGAGACACCCGGGGTTCCGAGGTGAGCGCGCCGGGTTCTGAGGTAATGAGCCCAGCGCGTGTTCCCAGCGAGGAAGCGCTGTGCGAAGCCATTGAAACACTGGCCCGGAGGCTGCATCCGAACATCGACAAGCGGGTCCGGGTTGGAATGGATACGACCCTGGACCGAGATCTGGGTTTGGACAGCTTGAGCCGGGTGGAGCTCTTGACCCGTATCGAGCGCGAGTTCGGGGTTTCCATGTCAGAACGAGACATGGTCGAGGCGCAGACGCCAAGAGACATTCTGCGCGCGCTCAGATCGCGGGCGGCGAGTAAACCGGGACCGCGGCCGGTAGCGCCGGCCCCGGAAGCGGATTCGCTGAAAGCTGAAGCCGGGGACCTGAGTGAGTCGCCCGGTGACGCAGAGACCCTGATCCAGGCGCTGCTTTGGCATATTCGCACCCATCCGGAGCGCACCCACGTTCAGCTGCTCGATGACGACGCCGGTCCGAGACGGCTCAGCTACGGTGAGCTCTTGAGCCAAAGCCAGGAGTTCGCCGCTGGATTTCGTGCACAGGGGCTCGAGCCGGGCCAAGCGGTGGCCATCATGCTGCCCACCGGTGCCGATTATTTGTTCAGTTTTTTCGGCGTTCTCTTAGCCGGCGGGATACCGGTGCCCCTTTATCCGCCCGCCCGCATCGCCCAGATCGAAGATCACTTCCGCCGTCACGCCCGCATTCTCGGTAACGCACGGGCGACGATGCTGGTCACCTTTCATCAGGTCAAGCAGGTGGCCCGCCTGCTTGCATCCCAAGTAGAAGGCTTGAGAAATATCGTCACCCCCGACGAGCTGCGGAGTCACGGAGCGCTGGCGGAGATTTTCAGCGCGGGTGCTGACGACATCGCGGTTTTGCAATACACCTCGGGCAGCACCGGCGATCCCAAGGGTGTGGTCCTGACCCACGGCAACATTTTTTCCAATGCCGCATCTATGCGACGGGCGCTCGAGGTGAGCGCCTCAGATGTTTTCGTCAGTTGGCTTCCCCTCTACCACGACATGGGATTGATCGGCGCTTGGCTTGGGAGCGTCCTCTATGGCTTTCCGCTGGTGCTGATGTCGCCGCTTTCGTTTTTAAGGCGGCCTGAAAATTGGCTCAAGGCGATTCAAGACTACGGCGGCACGATCTCTGGTGGGCCTAATTTCGGTTTCGAGTTGTGTGTCCGCCGGATCCGGGATGGAGATATCGAGGGACTGGACTTGAGTTCCTGGCGTTTGGCCTTCAACGGCGCGGAACCGGTGAGCCCGTCGACAATCGCGGCCTTTACCAGGCGATTTAGAGCCTACGGCTTCACGCCGCGGGCGATGACTCCGGTCTACGGTCTGGCCGAGGCCACCCTAGGGGTGGCCTTTACGCCGGTGAACCGAGGCCCGCGCATCGACCGAATCAAGCGCGAGACCCTGGCCCGCACGGGAATGGCGGTGCCGGCGGATGAAAACGGCGCCGACGTTGCCGAATATGTTTCTGTCGGCCTGCCAATCCCTGAGTTCGAGGTGCGCATCGTCGATGATACCGGGCAGGAGGCCGCCGAGCGGGAGGAGGGTGCGCTCGAGTTCAAGGGCCCGTCCACCACCAGCGGCTACTTTCGAAATTCCGCGGCCAGCAAGGCGCTTTTCCACGATGGCTGGATGGTGTCCGGAGACCGAGGCTACATCGCCGAGGGCGAGGTCTACGTCACGGGTCGAACCAAGGACGTGGTCATTCGCGGTGGGCGCAATATCCATCCCTATGAGTTGGAGGAGGGCATCGCCGGCATCGAAGGGGTGCGCCGGGGCTGCGTGGCGGTTTTCGGCGCGGCCGAGGCGGAATCGGGCACCGAGCGTCTGATCGTCGTCGCCGAAACAAGAGAGCGCGACGAATCCAGATTAAGGACCATGCGAAAAGCCATCGATTCTCTGATCCAGGACCTGCTGGGCATGCCGGCGGACGAGGTGGTGCTGGCGCCGCCACGCACGGTATTGAAGACTTCCAGCGGAAAGATCCGGCACGCGGCGATTCGGGACCTCTACGAAAAAGGACGGCTCGAACCTCGCACGCGTGCGGTTTGGGTTCAGCTCGTACGGCTGGCGTTTGCCGGCTTGGCACCGTCAATGCGGCGATGGCGGCGATCCGCCGGGTCTCTGATATTCGCAGCGTATGCGCTGGTTCTGCTCGGTGCCGGTGTCGCGGTGACCTGGCCGCTGGTGGTTTTTTCGTCGTCACCCGCCTCCGGCTTTCGCCGCGCCGGAAAGGTTGCGCGGATGCTGCTCCGTTTGGCCCGGGTGCCGCTCACGATAAGGGGCGAAACGAATATTCCCGATGAAGGCGCCTTCGTGCTGGTTTCTAATCACGCCAGCTACTTAGACGGTCTGGCGCTGGTCGCGGCGCTGCCCCGGCCGGTCTCGTTCATCGCCAAGCGCGAGCTGGCGGGTCCGGCATTCACACGTCTTTTCTTGATCAAGATCGGTGCCCGCTTCGTCGAGCGTTTCGACAAGCAGCGGGTGCTCGGAGACGCCCGCGCCGCCGCGTCGGCGCTCGAAAGCGGCATCCCGCTGGCCTACTTTGCCGAGGGCACCTTCCACCGGATGCCGGGGTTGCTTCCGTTTCAGCTGGGCGCGTTTGCGGCGGCGGTGGCGTCCGGCGCGGCGGTAGTGCCGGTGACGATAAGAGGAACGCGTTCGATGCTGAGGGGCAATTCCTGGTTTGCCCGGCGCGGCAGAATTCGTATTGAAGTTCTCGAGCCGGTGCGTCCGTCTTCCAACGCAGGGCAATCAGAATGGGAACGCGCGGTCGATCTGCGGGATCAGACCCGCGCTTTGATGCTGCGCCACTGCGGTGAGCCGGATCTCGGCGAGCGCACCGTGCTATTAGAGCTCGAAAAACAAAAACGCTCGAGCGAAAAGCAATAAACCCGGAGTGGATCTGCTTGCCGACTGGGGACGGCTTCAGGCCCGCTGACCGGCAAGGCGGGATAGCGGCGCGTCGTTGATCGGCCAGTGCAGTGCCGCCGCGACCAGGCCGAGGGCCACTGAGGTCCACCAAACCGGGTCGTAGGAACCGGTCTGATCGAAAACGTACCCGCCAAACCAGGCGCCTAGGAAGCTGCCCAGCTGGTGACTGAAGAAAACAAAACCGAAGAGCATCGCCATATAGCGCACACCGAAGATCTGCCCCACGAGCCCGCTGGTGAGCGGCACCGTGCCCAGCCAGAGCATGCCGATGATCGCAGAGAAGACCAGGATCGAAGCATCTGACAGCGGTACCAACATGAAAGCGGTAAATACCACCGCGCGGGCGACATACAGGCCGCTGAGCACGTACTTTTTGCTATATCGGCCACCGAGCAAGCCGCAGGTGAACGAGCCTACGATATTGCCGAGCCCGATGATCGCCAGCGCCGCCGCGCCAATGGCGGCGGTGCCCCCGTTATCGAGAATGAATGCCGGCAGATGGGTGGCGATGAATGCCACGTGGAAGCCGCAAACGAAAAATCCGGCGGTTAAAAACCAGAAGCCCGAGTGTCGTCCAGCCTCCCGAACCGCCTCGGTAATGGACTGGTCGCCCATAACGCCGATGCCGCTGCTTCCGCTGCGACCGGCGAACGCGGCGGCCAGCGGCACCATGACGCAGGTGACCGCCGCCAGGGTAAGCAGCGCCGTAACCCAGCCGAATCCACCGAGCAGCAGGTGGCTGGCGGGCACCATGAGAAGCTGACCGGAGGAACCGCCAGCGCTTCCGATACCGAGGAATAGGCTGCGTTTGTCTTCCGAAACGCTGCGGCTGATGACCGCGAGAATCACGGGAAATCCTGTTCCGCTCAACGCGATGCCGATGAGAAAGCCGGCGCTTAGCATTAATTCGCCTGGCGTACCCGCCTGGGCCATGAGGTACAGCCCCAACGCGTAGAGCCCGCCGCACAGGGCAACTACCCGGCCCGGTCCATATCGGTCAGCGATGGCGCCGGCGAGCGGCTGGGCGAGTCCCCATAGCAGATTCTGAACCGCCATCGCGAGCGCGAAGACCTCCCTGCCCGTGCCCAGGGATTCGGTGACCGGATCTAGAAAAATTCCGAAGCTGGTGCGGATGCCAAAAGACAAAATGAGGATAACGACGCCGCAGATCAGAACAACAACGGCGCCGCGCAGCGGCGATGAGCTCATTCGCGCTCTTCCGGTCGAAAAATCGGATTCACCATGCTGATGAAGGTCAACGATGGGTTATGCGCCAGCAGCCGTGAATTTTAGGGTTGCGTTTGAAATCCATTGGAACGGTCTGCGCGCTGATATCCTCAACGATAAACTCAAGAAGTGAATTCGTGTCCATGCGAAAACTTCTGGCGTGGTTGGAAAAAATGAGTATGCCGTCGGGTTTCAGCAGTCGCATGCTATCTCGGATCAACTCCACATGGTCGCGCTGAACGTCCAGGGTTCGGCGCATTCGTTTTGAATTTGAAAACGTAGGCGGATCCAGAAACACGAGGTCGAATGATCCGGCGGGTGCCTCGCTGATCCACTCGATACAGTCGGCGCGAACGTAGCGATGCTCCGGCGGATTCAAACCATTGAGTTTTAAATTGCGCTCTCCCCATTCACTGTAAGTAGCCGACATATCGACGCTCAGGGTATTGCAGGCGCCGCCCGCCGCCGCCTGCACCGACGCCGCGCCGGTATAAGCAAAGAGATTCAAGAAACTGCGCTCGTTGGCGAGCTCGCGAATGAGCGCACGTATCGGCCGGTGGTCCAGATAGAGTCCGGTATCGATGCGGTCTTTCAGATTCACCAGCAGCCGGCAGCCGGCCTCTCGCACTTCCATGAACTCCTCTGCGGTGGCCATGCGCTGGTACTGGTGTTTTCCTCGCTGGCGCTGGCGGCGCTTGAGCACCACGTTCTGCTTCTCTACACCCAGGACTTCAGGGATCGCCGCCAGCGCCGCCCCGAGGCGATCGCTGGCGCGATTCGGATCGATGGTTCGAGGCGCAGCGTACTCCTGCACGTGGGCCCAAAGAGACTCGCACTGGTAAAGGTCGATGGCCAGAGCGTATTCGGGCACGTCCGCATCGTAGACGCGATAGCAGTCGATGTCGTTTCGCTTTGCCCACTTTCGGAGCCTGCGCAGGTTCTTGCTCAGCCGATTCATGAAATCCGTGGCCTCGGCCGGCGGAGCCGCCGCGGCCCGGGGCGCCCGCGGTGCCGTATCCGGCTTCGCCTCTGGGCGCAAGTTGTAGCGCAGCAGCCGGCAGCGGATGGGGCCGTTGAAGACCCGGTGAACGCGACGCGGCTTCAGCTCGATGGCCCCAACCGGCGCCGTCTCGCCGGCAAGCACTGCCGCCTCAAATCCCTTGAAGCGCAATTTGAGCACTTGACCGAGCTGCCGGTAGAGCGCCTCCAGCGTCTGGTCATATTTGAGTCGCTCGCCGTAGGGCGGATTGGTGACCACGAGCCCGCTGCTCCGTTGCGGGCTTTCGAGCTGCGCGAGCGGGCGGGTCTCCACTTGGACCCTTTCCTTAAGCCCCGCGCGGACGAGGTTCTCGGCTGCGGCCGCGGTGGCGTCAGGGTCGGCGTCGAAGCCAATTATCGGCGGCTCGTTTCCCGTTGGCGGGGTCGGGCGCCGATCCGCGTGCCCGCGCACGCGTTGCCAGAGCGCCGGGTCGTGCTGGCTCCAGCCCATGAAACCGAAATGCCGGCGCAGCCCGCCGGGCGGAATATTGAGTGCCATCCATGCGGCCTCGATTAGAAAGGTCCCCGACCCGCACATGGGATCGATGAGGGCCCCGCCCCGGGCGAGTACTTCCGGCCAGCCGGCGCGGATCAGAATACCGGCGGCCAGAGTCTCTTTGACCGGGGCGGTGAGCGGGCGAACTCGGTAACCCCGCCGGTGCAGCGGCGCGCCGGCCAGATCGATGTTGACCGTCACCTGATCGCGCTCGGCAAAGAGGTGGATGCGAAGGTCGGGGTTCGTCAGATCAATCGACGGTCGCGTGCCGGTGGCGGCACGAAACTGATCGACGATGGCGTCTTTGACCTTGAGCGCGGCGAAATGGGTGTGCGTGAAGCTGGAACGACGGTCGACGAAGGTCACCGCCAGAGTTCTGGAGGTATCCAGGTGCTCCCGCCAGAGGATGCCGCTCACGCCTTGGTAGAGCGCCTCCGGCGTTCTGGCGGTAAAAGCGCCAATTTGAAGCAGAACGTGCTCTGCAAGCCGGGACCATAGGCAGATCCGGTATCCGGTCTCAAGAGACCCTCGGAAACTGACCCCCCCGGGGCGGCGCTTGAGCACGGCAGCGCCAAGGCCCTCGAGCTCGGCTTGGAGCAGGTCTTCGAAACCTCTAGGCGCGCTGGCGAAATATCGCAGGCTCAATCGAACTCTCCCGCACCTAAAGACGGGCCCCGGGCACGGATCGGGACCCGAATGGCGCTATTGGAGGAACAAAAAGTCGCAATTGTGGACTGGTTCAAAAAACGTTTTCTTCGAATCTGGTGAAATCAGCACCCTAAAAAACAACTGGAGTGTGTTTTTCATGCCGAAACTCTCGTTTGATCGCGCCAGCGACGACTCTCTCGGCGGCCGCCTGACCCGTCGGCGGCTGGACAAGGGCCTCACCCAGCATGAGCTGGCCGCCGCGGTAGGCACGAGTCAGGCCGTGGTCCAGCGCATCGAGACCGGAAAGTGTAAGCATCCGCGCAACATCGATGGAATCGCGCGGGTTTTGGACGTCAACCCGGCGTGGCTGATGTACGGCGTAGAGCACGTGGACGGCCTTGAATACGATGCAATCGAAACCGCCCGGGTCTGGTCGGGCCTGATGGAGCCGCATCGCACGGCGCTGAAGGAAATGATCATGAAAATTGCCAACCATACGGGCGCGCCCGGCATGGGATGATCAATTTTTCTAACTGACCAAGGCAACCACCCTTGTCCGCTGTTCGGCCCGGGTTGTGGTTGCGACGATACCTTCATCGTTGTGGATAAAACCGGTCGCTCGGGCGCAGACGGTGCTTTTTCGCGCCAGCTCTGCGGTCCGGCGCCGGCGAATGCCGTCATCGATTGATCATACTTTCTCCTTCATGCGCACTGATCGCTGTCCCGCGCTCTATTCTCCATCTCGAAAGCCCGCTGCCGCCAGGCTTCGTAGCACATCACGGCCACCGCGTTAGAAAGATTCAGACTACGGTTTCCCGGCTTCATCGGGATTCGCAGCCGCCGCGAGGCGGGCAGCGCTTTCAGAATCTCCTCTGGAAGACCACGGGTTTCCGATCCGAACAGGAAAGCATCACCGCTGCGATAGTTTTCGTCAGAATAACAGCGCTCAGCGCGGCTAGATAACGCGAACAATCGCGCCGGTCGCGTTTGCGCCTTGAATGCATCGAGCGTGTCGTGTTCGATAACGTCGGCCCACTCGTGATAGTCCAGCCCCGCACGCCGCAGCCGTCGTTCATCCAGATGGAAGCCTAAGGGTCGAATCAAATGCAGGCATGCGCCGGTATTTGCGCAAAGGCGTATAATATTGCCGGTGTTTGGCGGGATCTCCGGCTGGTACAGGACTACGTGAAACATGACCCTGAGCAAAGCTGACCAGAAGCGGATCGCGATTGACTACTGTGATATGCGGTTCAACTCGCCGCTGGTTTTGCTTTCCGGTTGCGTGGGCTTTGGCGAAGAGTACACACGGGTAGACGGCTTTTCCAACCGCGACGTAGGCGCCGTGTGCCTGAAAGGCACTACCCTTTCTCCTAGACTCGGCAATGCACCGCATCGGGTGTGGGAAACGCCGGCCGGCATGCTCAACTCTATCGGCCTTCAGAACCCCGGCAGCCGTCACGTGGTGGAGAAGATTCTGCCGCGGCTGAACTTCGATGAAACCCGCTTTATCGCCAATCTCTCCGGTGCCACTGTGGACGAGTACGCCGCGGTGACCCGTATTTTCGACGACTCCCCCATCGACGCCATGGAGATCAATATCTCATGCCCCAACGTGCGCGAAGGCGGCGTCGCCTTCGGAAACGACCCGGACATGTCGGCGCGGGTGGTGGAAGCGTGCCGTGCCGAAACGAAAAAGCCGCTGATCACCAAGCTGTCCCCGAACCAGACGGACATTGCGGAAAACGCCCGTCGATGTATCGATGCGGGCAGCGACGGGCTGGCGGTGGTCAATACCTTCATGGGCATGGCCATCGACGTGGAGACGCGAACACCGATTATCGGAAGCAGCCAGGGTGGGCTGTCTGGGCCGGCCATCAAGCCCATGGCGTTGCTCAAGGTGCACCAGGTTTATCAGGTGGCGCGCGAACACGGCGTTCCGATCATTGGCCAGGGTGGCATCGCCACCGCCGAGGATGCGCTTGAGTTTCTGATCGCCGGGGCCAGCGCCTTGGGGATTGGGACCGCGCTGTTTTACGATCCTTTAGTCTGCCAGAGCATCAACCAGGGTCTGGTTGACTACGTGCGGCGACACAATCTGGACAATATCAGCCGACTGACCGGCACCCTGAGCCTCAATCTGGGCGCCGAAGCCTGGTGCGCCTGAGACAGATCTGCTCAATAGAACCCTGTCGACTACTTGCTCCTTTTCTCCAGCCGTTTCAAAAACACGCGCATTTCCTTCGCGGCCTGAACGTCGCCCTTTTCCTCGGCGACGCGGATGCCCTGGCGATAGGCCTCCGCGGCCTCGGCCGCTGATCCGCCCTCGGCCAGGGCGTTGCCCAGCAGCTTCCATGCCGCGGAGTAGCCCGGGTCCTGATCCACGGCGTGCCGCAGGTGTATTGCAGCCGCCGCCGGCTCCTTTGCTTTTAAATAAGCATCTCCCAGACCGAAGCGAAGCATGGCGCTGTCCCTGCCCGAATCTAGAAGTTTTTCCAATCTCTCAATCGCGCTCATGTCTTTAGCCAACAATGCCGGATTGCGATTAAGCTCGTTGCTGCAGCCTCCGACCTGATCTCAGCTTCGCCAGAATCCCGGGGACAGCACCACGAGCAGAGTAAAGATCTCCAGCCGTCCCATCAGCATGGCGAGGCTCAGGATCCATTTGGCGGTATTGCTCAGGTCTCCGTAGTGCAGTCCGACTTGCCCGAGTCCCGGGCCCAGATTATTGATGCATGCGGCTACCGCGGAGAACGCGGTAACCTGGTCCAGCCCCGTTGCCATTAAAACCAGCAGCATGATGCTGAAGGTGGCAACGTAAGTGGCAAAAAATCCCCATACCGCGTCCACCACGCGGTCGGGCATATATTTACCGCCTACCTTGATAGGCACCTGCGCATTCGGGTGCATCAATCGAACGATCTCGCTGAATCCCTGCTTGAACAGCAGCAGGACGCGGATGACCTTCAGTCCACCGCCGGTTGAACCCGCGCAGCCGCCGATGAAGCTGGCGAACAAGAGCAAAACCGGCAAAAAGCTCGGCCAAACGTAGTAACCGCTGGTGGTGAATCCGGTGGTGGTGCTGATGGAAACCGCCTGGAAGACGCCGTACCTCAATGCCGATACCGGGTCTGTGAAGGTCTGCGACAGAAACAGGTAGGCACTTGTGATTGCGGCGATGGCGCAAAGCAGCGAAATATAGGTCTTGAACTCGGCGTCGGCGAGGTAGGTACGCACGCTGCGCCCGCGCCAGGCGCTGAAATGCAGAGCAAAATTGACTCCGGAAATCGTCATGAACACGATTGCGATGCCTTCTACCAACGGTCTGTCAAAGTAACCCAGGCTCGCGTCGTGGGTGGAGAAACCGCCGATGGCAACGGTGGAAAAGCTGTGGCTGATGGCGTCAAAGCCGCTCATGCCGGCGAGCCAATAAGCCAAGGCGCAGACGATGGTGAGGGCGAGGTAGATATACCAGAGTGCCTTTGCGGTCTCCGTGATTCTGGGCGTGAGCTTGTTGTCTTTCAGAGGCCCTGGCGTTTCCGCCCGGTAAAGCTGCATGCCGCCAATGCCCAGCATCGGCAGGATCGCGACCGCGAGCACGATGATCCCCATACCGCCGAGCCACTGGAGCTGCTGACGGTAGAACAATATTGAGGGAGGCAGCAGGTCGATTCCCGTGATTACCGTCGCGCCCGTCGTTGTTAGGCCGGAAACGGATTCGAACACCGAATCAGTCAATGAAAAGGAAAGATCCTGATCCAGAGCAAGCGGCACGCTGCCCGAGATTCCGAGCGCCACCCAGAACGCCACCACGATCAGAAAGCCGTCGCGTACCCGCATTTCACGACGAATTTTTCGCACCGGAATCCAGAGCGCGAGCCCGACCGCAAGAACAAGAAAGAAGGCAATCAGAAAGGATCGCAGCGCGCCGTCGTCCATCCACCACGACAGAGCGGCGGGCGGTAGCATGGTCAGGCTGAATAATGCGAGCAGCAGCCCGAGGATGCGTTGAATGGCGAACAGATGCATCAGAGCAATTCGACTATGACGACTCGCAGCGCCAGGACAGGAGCATCACAAAAAGGTCACTCCCACCTGGAACAGGCGCTCCACTTCTGGAACGCGCTTTTTGTCAATTAGGAAGAGAATCACGTGATCGTCGGCTTCGATGACCGTGTCATGGTGAGCGATGATCACTTTGTCTTCGCGCAGTATTGCGTCTATGGACGCGCCCTGGGGAAGCTTGATTTCCTCCACCCGGCGCCCCACCACTTTTGAAGTTCTCCGGTCGCCATGGGCGATGGCCTCGATGGCTTCAGCTGCTCCTCGCCGCAAGGAATGCACTACGGCGACGTCGCCGCGCCGGATGTGAGCAAGCAGGCTGCTAATGGTGGTCTGGTCGGGCGAGATGGCGATATCGATCATGCTGCTTTGAACAAGGTCAACGTACGCGCCGCGGTTGATGAGTGCCATGACCTTTCGCGCGCCCATACGCTTGGCCAACATCGCGGAGAGAATGTTGATTTGATCGTCATTGGTGACGGCGCAGAAGACATCAGTGTTGTCGATGTTTTCTTCCCGCAATAACTCTTCGTCCGCCGCGTCTCCCTGCAGTACGATGGTCTTGTTCAGTTTGTGGGATAGATCCTTGGCCCGATCCAGGGAATGTTCGATCAGCTTGACGTTGTATTTTGCCTCCAGCGCGCTTGCAAGGCGCTGGCCGATGTTACCACCGCCGGCAAGGAGCACCCGGCGGACCGGTCTATCCAGTTTCCTGAGTTCCCCCATGACGGACTGAATGTGTTCCGCTGCAGCGACGAAAAATACCTCGTCGTCGGCTTCAATGACTGTGTTGCCATCCGGCGCAATGGCCCGGTCACGACGGAAGATTGCGGCTACCCGCGTCTCTATTCCGGGCATATGGTTGGGCAGCTCGCGAAGCGCGTGGCCAACCAGCGGTCCTCCGTAGTAGGCCTTAACCGCCACCAGACGGATCTTGCCTTCGGCAAAATCGAGCACCTGCAGCGTACCGGGGGTTTCGATGAGTCTCTGGATGTAGGTGGTAACCAGCTGCTCCGGGCTGATTAAAACGTCTACCGGACACGCGTCCTGGGCGAAAATCTGTTTGAATTCGAGATATTCCGAGGATCGCACCCGGGCAATTTTTGTTGGTGTGTGAAACAGCGTATACGCAACCTGGCACGCGACCATGTTGACTTCGTCACTGTTGGTCACAGCAAGGAGCATGTCGGCGTCCTCGGCGCCCGCCTGAGCCAGAACTTCGGGGTAGGAGGCGTGACCAACGACACCGCGAATATCGAGATGGTCCTGGAGATTTCGCAGCTGATTCACGTCCCGGTCGACGACGGTTATGTCGTTCGCTTCGTTCACCAGGTTGGCCGCAACCGTGGACCCCACCTGGCTCGCGCCCAGAATGATTATTTTCATTGACCTGTGTTGGCGTGTGTTGTTGTGATTCTGAATTCAGTCCCGGATACTTATTAAACCGGGCCTGCAATCGCCTCTTTGCCCCGCATTTTTATTGTCGTTCATCCGCCGTCGCGACCGCCTTCGGATCGATGCCGAGGCTCTTCAATTTACGGTAAAGGTGGGTGCGCTCGAGTCCCGAACGCGTCGCCACCTGGCTTACGTTTCCCCCCGCTATGCGCAGCTGGTGCTCGAGGTAGGCGCGCTCGAATCGCTCCCGGGCCGCTTTCAGCGGCAGGTCGACCCCGTGGAGCTCACCACCCCCCCCTCTCGAAGTTGCGTTCGAAAGCGCTGCATCAATGTCGTCCGTTTCGACGTCGTCGCCAGAGCCGAGAATCAGCAGTCGCTGTACCACGTTTTTCAGCTCCCGAATGTTACCTGGCCAGCTGTAGTTACGCAGCCGGTTCAGCGCGCCGACGGAGAACCTTCGGTAAGGAAGATTTTCCTTGTCGGAGAAGACGTTTACGTAGTATTCGACCAGCTCGGGAATGTCCTCACGGTGGTTTCTCAGCGGAGGTATTTCAATCGGCACTACGTTGAGATGATAGTAGAGGTCCTCCCGCAGCTGGCCGCTCTTGACCGCTTTGACGATATCGCGGCTGGTAGCGGCAATGATGCGCACGTTGATCTGCACTGGCTTCACGCCGTCGACGCGAAGAAAGGACTGATGCTGGATTGCGCTCAGCAGTCGGGCCTGGATCGCTGCATCCATGTCGACGACATCCTCAAGAAATAATGTCCCGCCGTTCGCCTCTTCGAATGATCCGTAGTGCACCTGCTCTCCGTCCTCGAGGCCGAAGAGCTCGGCGGCGGAATTGGCGTTGGTAAGGCCCGCCAGGGGAACGCGGACGAAGGGAGCGGTGCTGCGCTGACTGTTTTCGTGAATAAACCGGGCCAGGACTTCCTTGCCGGAGCCGGACTCTCCAATGATCAGAATCGACGTATCGTGCTTCGCGATCCGCTTCGCCTGGTCGCGGAGTTTCTGAATCGCGACGCTGTGACCCGCAGGTTCGGACACCGCCTGGGTCTCGCGCATCAGCTCGATGTTTTCGAGTCTGAGTTGCGCCGCTTCCAGCGCGCGCCTTACGGTGAGCAGCAGCTTTGCCGTGGATACCGGCTTTTCAATGAAGTCGTACGCACCGAGGCGGGTGGCCTCGACCGCCGTCTCCACGCTGCCGTGTCCCGACATCATGATTACGGGCGTGTCCGGGCCCGAGATTTCCGACCACTCCTTCAGCAGCGTAATGCCATCCGTGTCCGGCATCCATATGTCCAGCAGAATGAGATCCGGCTTGCGCGCGCGGCGGGCTTCTCTCGCCGCGTCTGCGCTTTCTGCAACAACCACCTCGAAGCCCTCGTCTTCGAGAATTTCCTTTACCAGCGCGCAAATATCCCGCTCATCGTCGACGACAAGGATGAATTCCCGGCTCATACCGCCTCTCGCTTGGCCGCCGGGGCGTCGCCCGTTTCAGCGCCGCGTGCGGCAATGGGAAGATGAATGACGACACTGGCACCGCCGCCTTCGTGATTCTCCGCCCAGACGAGGCCGCCGTGCTCCTCGACGATTCGTTTTACGATGGCGAGGCCCAGTCCGTTCCCTTTAGCTTTTGTTGTGACGTAAGGTTCAAACACTCTTTCAACAACGTCACTGCGGAAACCGGGTCCGCAGTCGCGTACGCGCACTTCAATGTAGCTGCGTGACGTTTCGCGCACGCATCGAGTCTCGATAGTCACGGACGGTGAAGTGACGCCTTCGTTGGCTTCCATCGCGTTCTGAATGAGGTTGTGCAGAATTTGCCGCAGGCGGTCCGGATCAGCGTGTACCGGCGGCAGTTCGGACAAATGGAGCTCCACCGGCTGCGTGGCCTCATCACCCCGATAGAGCTCGATGACGTCATTGATGAGTTCATTAACGTCCAAAGGTTCCGGAACCATGCGCGGCGTTCGCGCGTAATCGGAGAACGTGTTGACCATCTCTTTCATGGCTTCGACCTGCTGAACTATAGTGCGGGTCAACCGGTCGAGACCCTCGGCGTCCTTTTCGCTCATTTTACGCAGGTATTTGTGTCTCAGCCGTTCGGCCGAGAGTTGAATCGGCGTCAGCGGATTCCTGATTTCGTGGGCAAGTCTGCGCGCAACCTCGCTCCAAGCTGCGCTGCGCTGTGCCTCAATCAGCGTGGTGATGTCGTCGAAAACCAAAACGTGGCCATGGTTTCTGCCATCGACCACGGGGAGTGGTGCGCCGCTGCACATCAGCACCTGGCGTCCGCTTGCTCCGAACAGGATCAGCTGCTCGCGCCATTCGCTTAGACTTTCGTCGCTGGCGGCATCCTGCAGATGCATTGCAAGGGATTCGGTGAATGGCCGCAGGTGGAGGTGCGATTCCGCTACGCTTTCCAGCTCGTCACCGATGTGGGATTGCAGATTGACGCCGAGAATCTGCTGCGCGGCGTGGTTGACGGTGACGAAGCGTCGCTCGAGGTCGAGGGTGATCACCCCCGTCGACAGCCGCGACAGCACTGCCTCGAGATAGGCTCGCTGCTCTTCCAGCTGGATCTGACTGCGGCGGGTTTCATCTCGGGCGTTTCTGAGTCTTCGCGTCATCTGGTTGAACGACTCGACCAGGAAACCCACCTCGTTTTTCCCAGAACGCGGAAGCTGGGTCTCGTAATCTCCTTCGGCAACCGCACGGGTGCCCTGCACCAGATCCCTAAGCGGAGCGACCATGCGCCGGGCGGAGAAAAAAGCGGCCCACACTGCCGCCAGCAGGCTTAACAGCAGCACCAGCGACAGGGTCAGAGTAAAGCTGATTTTCAATGGATTACGCAGATAGGCAAGCTCGCGGTACTTGGCGTAAGTGGATTGAACGCTGTCCGCCAGAGCGCTCATGCGTTCTGTCACCGGAAACAGCGCCTGAAGAATGCGCGGCTCCTGGGTTGGGACGTCTTCGGGCAGAGTGACCACGACGCGCACGTGCAAGCCCGTGTCGCCGATGGGATCCAGTCCAATGTAATTACCCGACTGTCTCAACTGCACGATGATGGAGTCGCTCGGACTCGCCGGCACGATGGCCGTTGGGTCGATGTTGCTGGAGGCAATAATACGGCCCTTAGGCCCGATAACGCTGAGCTCCGCGGCGCCGCTCAAGCGGCGCGTGTCCTCCAGCGCACCGGGAAGCTTTTCCGGATCTACCGCAGATAGATCAGTGGCCATCAGCTGGGTTTGCTTGAGCAACTCACGCATGCGCGATTCCAGGGCCGTACGACTCAGCTCCAGCGCGTCGTCGAGGGCGCGTTCGATGCGCACGTCAAACCAGCTGTCGATGCCACGGTGAAGGAACTGAAGCGAGAAGTAATACACCACCAGCACCGGGGTCACCGAAAGGATCACGAACATGGCGACCATGCGCACCGTCAGTCCGGCTCCGGCGCGGCGGGCGCGAACCTGCCCGATAAGACGGATCAAGTTCCAGCCCACCAGGCCACCAAGCGTGACCAGGCCTAAGGCATTGATGAGAAGCAGCAGCGAATAAAGCTCACCGAAGCGGGTCGAGTTTTCCGTGGCATCGCTCATCAGCTTGAGCGACACCAGCAACAAGGCTGCCAGCGCCAGTATGGGTCCGATGCCTGTAGTGAATCTCTTCATTGAACCAATGGCAGCTCGTACCAGTCGCTCGCCAGTCGCCACGCCTGACTCACGTAGGCGAGCGGCCGAAGGGGAGAAGGAAGTGCTTCGATATCCAGGCGTGCCCTCACCCTCGCCGTGTACTGCCCCGCTGCCTCGACACCTGAAGCCTCGAACAGCGGCAAACGCACAATGTTCCCGAGCGCCGCGGCCATTTCCTCTACGCTCCGGTAGGTATGCGTCTCCCCGGTGTTCACATCCCTGGTCACGTATTTCTTGCTCAGCGCGTGGACTCCCACATCGATGCGGGATTGCCGGCTCAGAATCTTTCTGTCCCAGAGTGCCCGCTGCCTGAACACCTCGACGTCGATGAGCACGGTCAGGGTGACGCCGTTATCCATCGCCTCGATAGCTTCGGTGCTGAAGTTGAAAACGATTCTCGCATCCAGAAAATAGACGCCGCTTTCCAACTGAACGTCGGCGCTTCTGACGCGAAACCCCGGTTCCGCCGATACGGGTGCGCAAAATGCGGTTTCGACTGCCATCAGCGCGAGGGAAAACGCAATCAGCCAGTGGCGGGGACGGGCTGGCGAGGCGAGAAGGTCAGCCTTTGGCAAGCAGTGCATAGTAGAAGCCGTCCATTCCGTGGTCGCCCGGCAGAATTTGACGCCCGGGACCCGCGGCTTGGCCCCATTCGGACTCAATCGGGCGTAGCGCCGCGTCGCTGCGGGATTCGACGAACTCCAACACCTGCTGCTGGTTTTCCTGCGGCAGAATCGAACAAGTAGCGTACAACACCAATCCACCTTGAGCCAGCAAGGGCCACAGCGCCTCGAGCAGGCTTCGCTGAACCTTGGCCAGCGCTTCGACGTCGCTCGGGCGGCGGTGATACTTGATATCCGGATGGCGCCGAATCACGCCGCTGGCGGTGCACGGGGCGTCGAGCAAGATTCGATCGAAAAGCGATCCGTCCCACCAGCTCCGGGGAGCGGTGGCGTCGCCGTGGATTACGCGGCAGGAGAGCCCGAGCCGTTCCAGGGTGCTTTCGAGCAGCGGCACGCGTCCGGCGTCCTTCTCCAACGCCACCAGGGTGGCGACGGCGGGCTCGGATTCCAGCAGGTGGGCCGCCTTGCCGCCCGGGGCTGCGCAGGCATCGAGCACTCGATGGCCCGGCTTCAATTCCAAAAGGGGAGCGGCGAGCTGGGCGGCGGCGTCCTGCACCGAAACCGCCCCATCGGCAAAGCCGGGAAGCGCGGCCACCTCCAGCGGACGTTCGAGGATCAATCCGTGGCTGGTGTAAGGCGCGGACTCGGCCGAGATCCCTGCGGCCTCGAGTCGCTCAAGGTAGGCATCTCGGGTCGAGGCCCTGGCGTTCACGCGCAGCGTCATAGGCGCCTGGGTATTGCCGGCCTCGAGGACGCGCTGCCAGTCTTCGGGCCAGGCACGGCGAACGGCTTGGATTAACCAGGCAGGGTGGGCGTAGCGTGCTTGTTCATCTTTTAACAAGCCTTCGAGAATGCCGGCGCCGTCACGCTGGAATTGTCGCAATACCGCGTTGACCAGGCCCGCCGACCAGGGCTTTCCGACCTGGCGGCTCAACGCAACGCTCTCCGCCACCGCGGCGTGGGCGGGAACCCGAGTGAACAGCAGCTGGTAAAGCCCAATCAGCAGTATTGCGCGGACGTCGGTATCCTTGTGTTTGAGCGGCCGCTTCATCAGCCGCGGAACAATCGCATCCAGCCGCGGCAGCCAGCGGAACACGCCGAAAGCGAGCTCCCGGGCGAACCCACATTCGCGGCGGTCTTTTAGCCCCGACGCCGCAGCGTCAAAGGCGGCGGACAGGGAATCGCCGTCGCGCAGCACGCTGGTCACGGCTTCGAGGGCGACAACCCTTCCGCTGCGTTTCAAGTCAAGCGCCGCCGAGCCGGGTGCCCGGCGGAAGCGGCCGGGCGTTGAGGAAATCCGTCGCGCTCATCACCCGGGACCCGGGCACCTGGATTTCGGTCAGCAGCAGGGTGCCGATTCCGGCAGCGACGGCAATGCCTTCGGCGCCGGTCTCCAGCACGGTGCCAGGAGCGAGCGAGGTGCTTCGGTCGGGGCGCGGTCTCGCCTGCCAAACTCGCAGCCTTCGCGCGTCGGGGTTGCCGCCATCCGGCAG
>JBFHVA010000047.1:0-19524 GCA_041589735.1 Gammaproteobacteria bacterium
CCGTCCAGCTTGAAGCAGGAGACGCTGAAAGGCCGCCAGTGATTATGAGATTCCGGTAAATCGCAGGCCATTTGGTCCTCTACGGCAACGCGCTGCGGAATGGCGGTCATTTTCAACGCGCCAAATTGTTGTGGACCCGATGAAGTCGGCCTGTAGCGAACGACGCCGTAATATACGGTGTCCGAGATCTTCTCGATGCCTCGACTGAACTTTCCTGCATCGAAGACCGGTATGATGCCGCCGTCCCATGACACCGCCTCGTTCATATAAACCGGACTATCCGCAATCGCGCTTCGTGCCGGAATGTCGGGCAGAACATGCACGAACTCGAGATTGCCTACGGCAACGCGCACATTTCCAGGGAGCGGGACAATCCAGGCGACGGCGGCTGTCATTGTATTGACCTCTCGTTGAGTTTCCTGCCGGATACGCCTGTTTGGGGTTCCAGGCCGGCCGGGCGACTTATCATGGCATCAATCCCGTTTGCGACTCGGTTACTGTCACATTCATTGATCTGTTCAGCCCGAACGAGATTGTCGGAGTTATTTGTTTGCATCCGCGTCACCCGGGCTATGATTCGTTACCCCGGCAAAGGGACTCGACGCAGCCAATGAGCTCGTCCTCGTTGAACGGCTTGGTAACATAGTGGTTAACGCCGGCGGCGATGGCCTGGCGGCGGTGTTTTTCGGTGGAACGCGAGGTGATCATGACAATGGGAAGGCCCCGGGTTGCGCTGTTGGCGCGAATGTGGCTGGTCAGCTCGAGACCGTTCATTCGCGGCATTTCCAGATCCAAAAGCACCACATCGGGCCGCTTGGCGTTGATGAGATCGATGGCTTCGAGACCGTCACGAGCGGTGCCAACTTCGAACCCGGAGTCGCCAATAAACTGTGCCAGCGCGCGTCTGGCGCTTAAGGAGTCGTCCACGACCAGGGCATAAGGCAGCCCACCGCCTACGGGTTGCGCAATCTCATCCCCTTCATGCGCGGTTTCGAGGTCGAAGCCCTGCAAGCTCGGCGTCCGCAACAGCTCCGGGAGATCGAGAACCGGGGTGACGCTTCCGTCGCCGAGAATGGTGGCACCAGCGATTCCGCGAAGCTTGGGGATGTAACGGCCGAGGCTTTTGATCACCAGGTCCCGGCTGTCGAGGATAGAGTCCACGAACACCGCCTGGGGTCCGTTGTCTGACTGCACAATCAGCACCGGAGAGGCGTCGCTACCGTTTTTCTGTCGTTCCTTACTGATTCCGATGATCGATGCCAGGGTTTTGGCGGAATAGACCTCATCGCCGATTCTGAACGTGTGCTCGTTGCCGTTGCGCGTCTCCTCGCCGCTGCCGGGATGCAAGATCTGCTCGACGCCGCGATTCGATACCGCAAGCAGCCGGTCCCTCGCCCGAACGAGGAGCGCGTGGGTCGACACCAGCGTCAGGGGCAGACGCATCTCGAAGCGACAACCTTTTCCGGTTTCCGAATGCACCGAAAGAGATCCGCCCAGACGGGCGATGTTGTTCCTGACGGCATCCAGGCCTATCCCGCGGCCCGACAGCTGGGTGGCCGCCGGGCGAGTAGAAAAATTGGGCCGTAGGATGAGCTGGCACAGTTCCGCTTTGGTAAGCGCCTGACCTTCACGCACCAGTTTGCGTGAAGCGGCAACTTCCCGGATCTTCGCCCAGTCCAGACCGGCACCGTCGTCGCTGCAGCGAACCAGAACGTGGTTTCCTTCGCGATGAAACTCGAGACGGATCCGACCCTGCGGGTTTTTTCCGGCGCCGGTCCGCGTCGCCTCATCTTCGATACCGTGATCGACCGCATTGCGCAGCAGATGCATGAGCGGGTCCACCAGCTCGTTGATCACGTCGCTGTCCATCAACGTGTCGGTGCCAAGACACTCGAGCATCACCTCCTTTCCCGAGGTCCGGCTCGCCTGGCGTACGTTACGCTGAAGACGCGGGACCATTGTTTTCACCGCAATCATGCGCGTGTGCAGGACCACTTCCTGGGTCTCGCGGTTGAGGCGTCCCTGTTGGGTAAGCATGTCATTCAGGGACAACAGGTGCGCTTCTACCGCCCGACCCATTTCCCTGGAGTCTGTGGCCGCCTCCACCAGGCGCCGGCTCACGGTGTGTAGCTCGTTGTATTGATCCATTTCCAGGGGATCGAACTCCACGGGCCCGGCCCCTTGCTGGCGGGGCAGGGCGATGTCCCTCAAGTCGATGATCTGTTCGAGTTCGGCGCCGAGCTGCTGCAGGAGCGCGTTCTGCTCCTGCAGTGACCGGCTTTGATCGACGCTGCGCTGAACACGCTCATGGACCTGACCGGTGAGAATGATGATCTCACCCACCAGCCGAAGCAGCTCGTCCACCAGCTTTGCCGGGACCCGCACCATGGGTCCGGCGGCCGCTGCGGTTCGTTCTGCTGCGGGCAGTTTCGTTTCGGCTGACGCGGGTTCTTTTTGCACCATCGCCTGTGCGGGTGTCGGGGCCGAGATCGGGATCTCGGAGGGGGCAGGCGCGTCTGTGCCCGCGGCTTCTGCGCCTTCCCGATCAATGCGGTTGGCCCAGTCAAGCACCGATTGAAGCACGTTTAAACTGTCGGCCGGGGAGGGGCTCTGACCCAGCAACGCCTCGCTCATCATCTCCAGGCAGTCCGATGCGCTCTGCAGCACCTCTCCTAGCGCCGAGCCCGGGAGTACGCCGTGTTTCGCCAGGGCGAGCAAAATGTCCTCCAAATGATGTGTGAGGTTGGCGATACCGATAACGCCCACGGTATTGGCCGCGCCCTTGAGCGTGTGCGCGATCCTTTGCGACACCTGGAGCTCATCGATGCCGCCTTGCCCGGAACTCAACCGCTGCACCGCGCTGGAAAACTCCGCCGTTTGCGCTGGAAGCTCCTGCAAAAGTCCGTCTAATAGCTCGGGGTCGACGTCATCGGGGAGTGAAAGCGAAACGTCCTCAGGCGTCGCGCTGGTCTGACGCGGCTCCACGTCCTGCATCAGAGCATCGGTCATTGGAGCGGAAAGAAGTTCCCCCAGGGCGGTCGCGTTATCGCCGCCAAGCGGCACCGGCCAGGCCTCATCCTGCAACGTTTCCAGCAAATCAACGCACGCGGGCTCGCCGCCCAGATCATAGAGATAGGTGTATACCCGGGCGATCCACACTGACAGTAATCGGCGCGAGGGTTCTTTCAGCACGGCGTCACGACGGCAGAACGCGTCGATGTTCTCGTTGAGCAGCTTACAGGCCCGGCCGAGCCCCACGAGCCCACCTACCTCTGCGGCCATACCGAGACGCTCTATCTGCTCACTGTAATGCTTGAGTGTCTCGACGCGCGCTTCGGAAGTGGACTCTGAGCTGCACGCCACGGTGAGCGTCTCGGCAAGAGATACACGCATGGCGTCGAGTTCGCCGACCAAAAGGTCCACCATTTCGCGCACGGCGCGATCGAGATTATCCGCTGCACCTGCGCCAAAAGACCCGGTGCGAACGGTGCTGGCGTCCTCGTCGAACTCGGTCCTCTCATCCGTTGTAACTGGTTCAGACGCGAATGGGGGGTGGCCTGAGTCGGCGGCGAATGCTTCGCTCCCGGACTGTCCTTCTATCGCGGATTCGGACGCCGATGCTTCGAGGAAGCTTTGCATCATTTTGACATCGTCGTCTCCAATCGGGTTGATCCAGCGCGGATCCTGAAGGTGAGCGATCAGCAGGGTTCCGGTCTCCGTATCCTGTGGAAACTCACAAAAAGCTGCAGCCAGCGTCGGCCAGCACTGGAGCAAGTCGTGATGCGCTTCCTCAGGGCGATCGAACTGCTCGCTTAAGTCTTGAACGAAGGATTTGAGTAAAACACAGACGTCGTGGAGGACGGGGTTGGAAACCCCGGCCGCCGCCTGCTCCACGTGCGCGATATGGAGCTGATAAACATCCCAGGTCTCGGCGTCGCCCCACTGCGACGCGCACTGCGTGAGCGCGTCGAGCAGAGCGGCGTTCCGGTCGCCCTCGTCATCGGCTTCGGTCGGGGCGACGAAGGGATCAGGCATTTACCCCGACCACTTTCTTTCCCGGGAAAACCGAGACGCTCTCGCGGCTGTGAGTTCCGGTCTGCTCGTTCCGGTTCGCCACCTGCTCGGGAAGGGTGAACACGTTCACCGCCTGAAGCAGCTTCTCAGAGTAGCGTACGAGATTGTCCGTGTACTTGGTCTGCTCTTTGAGCTTGGCGTTAGTCTCCCTGGAGCTTTGCTGAATTCCCTGGGCTCGAGTCCGCAATTCATTGCTTGCTTTAGCCTGCTGTACGGAACGCTTAGCAATCTGCTGCACCATTGCGACCAGCTCGGCAGTGGACTGCTGCGTTGACTGCATTTCGTTACCCGCTCGCTCGGCAAGTCGGCTGCCCTCGACCACCTGGCTGATTGCGTCGTTCATGGTGGTGACGGTGTCGTTGGTTTCGACCTGGATGTTGTTCACCAGACTGGCGATCTCGTTAGTCGCGTTACGTGCGTTTTCTGCCAGTCGCTGAACCTCGTCCGCGACAACGGCAAAACCCCGGCCGGCTTCACCGGCCGAGGCCGCGTGCATGGATGCGTTCAGCGCAAGAATGTGGGTACGCTCCGCGATGCTGTTGATGAGATTGACGGCTCCACTAATTTCCTGGGAACGCTCGCCCAGGCGCTTGATGCGTTTTTCCGTTTCACGGATCGTATTTCGGATGGCGTTGATACCGTTGACCGTGTCGGACACGGTACCGTGCGCGCTCTCGGTGGATTTGATGGCCTTGTCCGCCGCTTCGTTGCAGGCCTGGGCCAGCCTCGCGATGCGGATCATCGAATCCGAAGCAGCGGCGAGCTCAGCGGCCGTTTTCTCCACTTCCTGCTGCTCGAGGGTAGCGGCGGAAATGACGTTATCGGAACGGGCTTTCACCTCTTCCGACACCTTGGCTACGCCGATGGAGATATTCAGCACGCCTTTCAACACCTTGGACGTTTCGTCGGTGAGCAGATTGAGCGAGTCCGCCACCGGGCCGGTCACGTCCTCGGTGACCGGGACGCGCGTGGTGAGGTCTCTCTGACTCAGCTTATACACGGCCTGGAGCAGGCCCATGACCGAGTTGTTGAGACGCTCGTTTTCCTCCTGGACCTTCGCCAGGTTGGCAACGCGCTCGTCAAGCATCTTGTCGAACTCAGCGCCGAGGGTCGCGAGCTCGTCGCCTTCTTTCATTCCCGTTCGCGCGGCGAAGTCACCTTCGTGCACTTTCTGCACCGTGCTGGAGACCTGACGCACCGGTGAAGCGATCGAGTAATAGGTCGCGATACCCAGCAACATGGCGATGACCAAGCCACCCACGAGCGCTGCAATGGTGAATCTGAAAAACTCCTGCTGTTTCATTTGGGACGCGGTTAGCAACTCGTTAGATTCGATCTGGTCCAGAGCGGTGCTGGCCACGATGGCGTCCAGAAACGGATCGGTGAGTGCCGGAAGGTCGTTACTCACAAACAGATTCAAGCGGCTGCGATCTTGGGATTCCAGAATCGGCTTCAGTTCGCCGAACATGACGTTCAGGTCAGCGAAGTACGGCTGTATGACGTCGTTAACGAGCTCTTTATCATCTGCGCTCAACTCTGAGATGTAGTTGACCCAGGCTGACTTGAAGTCGCGCTCACCCCGGCTAATGAACTCGCGGGCGTCGGCCCAGGTGGTGGTGCCCTGGTTGACCTTATAAATCTCGTCCATGACGTCGTTGCGGAATGTTTCCGCAAGCTGCACCAGATTCGAGCTTCCCTCTACCTTGGCAGATACCAGGGCTCCGGTATTGCTGGAGTTGATCTGCATCAGCAGGGCGATGAACCCGATACCGAGCAGAACCGCGCCCTGTACGGCGATCAGTAGCAGCAGCCGGGCGCCGATTCTGAGCCCGCCGAATGACAGTAGCTTGTTCATGGTTGTCTCCTGAGAATCCTCATCTCCGATGACGGCGCGTCGGGATTTATGATCCGCCGGTCATCAATTCTGCATTACACGCCGCCAGTCGTTGCGCGCCATGTTTCTATAACCGCCCTGGTCCAGATAGGTAAGGGCGACAAAGTCCGACGCCTGATTGTCGTCGGTGAAATCGAACTTCAGCCCCCCGAATTCGAAGGTGCGCCCGCGAACCGCGTTGAGAAAGTTTTCGCGTGTTAAGGGACCCTGAATCTGCTCCATCGCTGCGACGAAAAGCTTGCCAACGATGTAGCCTTCCAGAGACACGTAACCGAATTGATTGCCCAGCGCCTCGCGGGCTTCCTGCACGATGGGCAGGTTGGAATCGAGAGTGGGTACGACCTGGGTCATAATGACACCGTCGCTTACTCCAAATTGTTTGAGCTCCTCGCGAAAGTTGTCGGCTCCGGTAAACGAAACCGCGCTGATGATCCAGTTTTCTCCCTTATTGCGCGCGTAGGCGGCGAAGCGGGCGATATTCGCATACGCCCCCACGGTAACGATCAGCCGGCACTTTGCGCCCGAGTATTCTTCCCAGGCCTTGAGAGACCGATAACCGTCACGGGCGTAAAGTGTATTTCGCTTGTAGACGCCCACCGGGCCCATGTTGTTACGCGGCGGATTTTCTCCCTCCATGTTCACCATATCTTCGAGAATCTTTACTACTTCTTCGGTGCCACCCCGTCCTGCCAGGGCGCGCTGGATCCCGGTTACGCCGGCCATGCCGTAGGCATCGTTCTGCACGTAGGCGCAAACGCCCGCGGGTGAAATGCCCGCGTCGATGGCGGCCTGAATCACGCTCGCGGTCTCCTGCACGTAACTGGCGCGGAAATTAATAATGTCTCCGATTCCGGGCCGCAGAATTCCGGCGCCGGTGAAAAATCCCACCGCTGGAATCTTGTTCTCGGCGAGAATGGGCAGAGAAACCTTCGCTGTCGGCGTGCCCACATTGCCGACCATGGCAAATATGTTGTTGGAGACCAATTCCTTGGTGGCCTCAATCGTCTTGGGCGGGGAATAGTTGTCGTTTAAGGTAACGAACTCGAGCCTGCGGCCCTGGATCTGCTTGTTGCGGATTGCCGCCTCAATGCCCACCTTCATTCCAAGTCCCAGTCCGCGGGAGTCACCTTTGAGATCCATTACGCCACCGATCCGAATGGTGCTGGGTGTGACGCCCTCTGCGGCATGTGCGGCCGCGGCGGCGCAAACGGTCAAAGCCGCCAGGGTGCCTCGGATGACGTGCACGATCGTCTCGCAAAGATCGCGTTGTTTCGTCCCGGTTGTGGATTGCTTGCGTGATGTGTTCATGGCTCAATTCTCTAGCGTGTTCCGTTCCAACTGCGAAGGTCGATTAACGCAGCGCTTGTTTGGCCTTTAGATAGTCGAGCGTGACGCCAACTACCAATACACCAATGGTCGTTCCCCGGTCGTACAACGGCGCTGAAATCTGCACGGCGTACGTTTTCGTGCTCTCGTCATATTCCAACGGACCCATAAATATCTGACCGGTACCGTCATTGAAGGAAGCCGTCCACTTTTCCTCGTCACCCTGCCAGTAATCGCTGGTGGCCGGGAACGCAGCCACGTTGGCGCCCTGGTTGTCGGTGACGAATGCTTCATTGAAAGATTTATTGATACCAATCACGCGTTTCAAAAAGCGGCCAGCGTCGTTTTCCTGCAGTGCGCGCTTGAAGTGAGTAAGTTCTTCGGTCGATTTCCATTCTTTGTCACGCTGCTTGATCAAATCCAAAGTCAGGCTCTCCGAATTCTGGCGCCGGGTAGCGCGAATGACGGTGGGATTCAGAGCCATGTGCTGGACCGATCGAATCTTTGTCTTGAGCAGCTGCTTCAGTTCCTCCTGGCTCAGCGACTCCTGCTCCTGTGCAAACAGAGTCATCGGAAACATCACCAGCGCGATTAAGAGTGCAAGGATTCTCATGACGTACCTCCCGATACGTTTTGCAGTGTGGGTCACGCCGCGTCGACGCAGGCGTTGATCCCGAGTTCATAGGGTGGCGCTTTAAGTGAGCGGCACTTTCAAATTTCAGGCTCGCTGTTCAAGCCGCGATCTCTTTGGACAACGATCCAACCAGGCCGGGAATGTCTACCTCCAGCCAGAGATTCTCGTCATGTTCGAATACCGGGCCGGTGTAGTTTTCCAATACGCCCGGCAACGACGGTCGCTTATCCAGCGGCGCGCTGTCAGGCGCGGGTACCGGCAGGCCGTCGATGGCAATGCCGAGCGCGTTCTCGCCCTTGTCGATAACCAACAGCATTTGCCGCTCGCCAGCAATTGGGGCGGTTCCGAACAGCTCACGCAGGTCGAAAACCGGCACTACGTTTCCGCGCAGGTTGATGAGTCCTTCGAACCACGAAACGGTATTTGGAACGGAAAAAATTTCCGGGCGGTCGAGTACCTCGCTGACCGTCTCCTCAAGTAGCAGGATGCGTAGTTCACCCACGCGCACGCCGTAGCGCACCTGCTCCAGATCCATGGCGCCGTCCAATGCCGGCTCCGTGTCGGCCGCCTGGAAACGAGTGAGCGCAGCGCTCGGCGGGAGCCACTCGGGAGTTTCTGATTCGTTAGCTTGATCGCTCATGACACTTAATCTCTAAGCGGTAACCAATGGGCGTTGCTTCAAAACGCCTTTAACTGCTCAATGATTTGGTCCGGCGTGAAAGGTTTGGCGACCAGGTCCCTTCCGCCCTGCATTTGCGCCCACATGCGGTCGGCTTTTTGCCCCTTGCTGGTGACGAAAACCACCGGAATGTCTTTGGTGGCACCATCGCTTCCCAGCTTTCGGCAGGCTTCGAAGCCGTCCATGTCCGGCATCAGGATGTCTAGAAAAATCAGCTCGGGTCTCTCCGATTTGGCCATCGCAATGGCTTCCGCGCCCGTAGTGGCGGTGACGACAATGCATCCCGCGCCTGAAACTATGCCTTTGATGTTTGCCAGATCCGTGGGGGAATCATCGACAACGAGTACTTTGTTTACTGCCATCTCAGTCGTCCTCTCATGCGTGTCACTTCAGTCCATGCCCGCTGCAAATCGCTTATGTCAGCCCGGGCATGGACTCAAAGGCCATGGGTTCCTTCAGGCACTTATTGAGCGTACGGTTAAACTCTCGGATGCCGACGGGCTTGGTGAGGTAGGTGTCACAGCCCGAAAGTTTTCCTTTGACCTTGTCAAAGGGTGAGGACTTGCCCGTCAGCATTACCACCGGGGTGTTCTTCTTCAGCTTGTCGCGCTTTATGCTCTTGCAGACTTCATAGCCATCCGCTCCCGGCATGATCACATCGAGAAAAATGATGTCGTAGTCGTTCTTGGCGATGAGGTCGAGCGCTGCGTCTCCGTTTTCGGCAAAATCCGCCGAGATGCCGGATCGCTCGAGCGCCATGGCCACCTGTTTGCGCACCGGCAGGCTGTCGTCCACGACCAGCGCGCGGTAGCCGGAATTGAGGAAGGTTTTTTGAAATTCGCCCGAATCCGCAGGGTTGGACTGCGATCTTGCGGCGCTGCGCGTCGCTTTCGCTGGCTCGGGTGGAGGCGCTTTGGCCTGGGCCGGACTCTTCGGCCTCGGCGCCGGAACGCCGCTCTCGACGGTTGGTCGTGGATCTGGCGTCGGGGTGCGGGTCAGGATCTCGTTTTCCACCACTCGGTCGAGCACGCCCAGCGTTCGCGTGGCGGTAAAAGGGCGGCGTACGAAATAGGGCTCGTTCGAATCCTTGTCTGGGACGACTCCAATGATCGGAGTTCCGTTGCCGGGTAACGCCTGCGCCTTGTTCACAGCGGCGGTGTTCATTCTGTCTACGAGGATGATGTCCACCGGCTCGCCGTTCGGTTCAACGAGCATTCGGTAGGCGTTGGGGCGGGTGTTTGAAAGAGAGAAAATCCGCTCCAGCACCTTCCGCTCGAGCTCAGGGACCCCGAATACACCCACGGAAAAATGCTTCGTTGCGCTCATCTGCCTCGCGTGAGTCTGCTCATGTCGCCGGAGGCGGCGGTGTGCCGTCGCGGCGCCGAACGTGCGTTGGAACCCGCCCGGCGCTTGAGTAGCCACCTAGTTCCCACGGCCAAAGGGAAAGGCGCCGTTAGCGGTTTTTTTCGTTATCGACCGTGAACTGGGTCACCTAAATGGGAAAAATGCCCATTCTGGGCCAGGGGGCCGACTAGAGGCTGGCGACGCCGAGGCGGAAGGCAAGGCGCGTGAGTTCGGCGGTGTTGCGCAAGCCCAGCTTTTTCATGATATGTGTGCGGTGGTTGTTGACGGTCTTGGGGCTGCGGCTCAAGCGCGTGGCGATGTCCCCCACCGAGAGTCCCTGGGCCAGCGCGGCGAAAATCTCCAGCTCTCTCGGCGACAGCGTGGCATAAGCGCGACGGACTTCTGCCGGCACCGGCGCTGCCCCGGCACCACTCACCGAGGCCAGTCGTTCGCACAGCCGGAGCAGATCCGCGGCCAGGGCCTCGCACCGATGTGGCCCGGTGACCGGATCGCGAAGCGCGCGGGCAATCTGCCGGATTTGCTCCACAATGGCGGTCAGCCCCAGCCGGCCCGAGGTGGCGATGCTGTCATCATCGCGCGTCTGACGGGTGGAGAATGAGCGGAGATCGTGTACGCCGTTAGCCATGGGTCAGTCACCACTGGCGGCCCGCGCCGCCCTCGGCGCCACGGGACGATTGGGGGATTGAACGCTCAACGCCGCGAGGCTGGCGCCGGAACTTTGCGCCAGGCGGCCTATCAGGTTGCGCAAGAAGGTCTTGTGAAAACGGAGCTGGCACGACTCCGAGGCGTGGGACATCTGGGCTTCGTTTATTTGAAGCAGCGCAACGTCGCCGGCGGCCTCGATGTTGTGGAGCTGCTTGATCCCGGCGACGTAATTCAGCTCGCCGAAGCAGTTCCCGCTGGAGATGGTGGTCAGAACTTTGCCGCCCTGAATTACCTTTACGTTGCCCTTGATCAGTATGTATAGGGAGACGTCAGGATTGCCCTCACTAATAATTGTTTTGCCGCCGGGAAACGATTTCCATGTGCCGGCGCGTAGCGCCTCCCAAACTTCGTTGTCCGAGAAATCGCTGAAGAACGGAAGCCTGCGCAACGCGCCGAATCGGTCGAGCTCATCCAGCCGCTCATCCTGGCAGACGAGCTCCGTGAATACCCCGGCCAGGTCTGACGCAAGTTCGGTGCCTGAGCGGTAGCGATCGGCGGGATCCTTCGCCAGAGCGCTTTGGATGATGTTGTCCAGCGCGGCCGGAAGCTCAGGCCGCAAGTCCAGCACGCTGGGCGCGGGTTCGTGAGCGATCTGGTGGATGAGTCGGCTCAAGTTTGTACCCACGAATGGCGCCTGCCCGGTGATCAGCTCGAACATGACCACTCCCAGCGAGTAGAGATCGGTTTGTCCGGTGACCTTGTCTTCCTGGACCTGCTCTGGCGACATGTACCGCGGCGAACCGACGATACCCAGGACGTGGGTGGTATCGGCAAGGGGCCGGTGGGCGACTCCGAAATCGCCAATCTTCAAGTCCCCGTCCGTCGTCTGCATGATGTTGCTGGGCTTGATGTCGCGGTGGATAACACCTTGCCTATGGGCGTAGTCGATGGCCCGCGCGCAGGTGGCGATGATCTCGGCCACCTTGGGAATGGGAAGCAGCCCCTTGGGCTCACAGTAGGGTAGGAGGGTCTGCCCCCCCTCGACGTACTCCATGACGATATAGGGCTCGCCGTTTTCTTCCCCGGCGTCAAAAATCTTCAGAATGTTCGGGTGATCGAGTAGCCCGGCCATGTGGGCTTCATTGAAGAACAGCTTTCTCGCCTGGCGCGCGGCGGTGTTCTCTAGGTTCTCTTTGATGACGGATACTTTGATGGCGACGTCACGGTCAGCGAAGGGGTCATAGCCGAGATAAACGACGCCCATGTTGCCGCGCCCGGCCAGACCGACGACGTGATACTTTCCGAACTTCTCCGGCAAATCGGGCATGGGCGGGCGAACCTCCCTGGGATTCAAGGCGTATCGGCCGGGGGCGGTCGAACTTTAGGCGGCGCAAGCGCGTCATCGACGCTGGCTGAAGTTGAGGCGTTTTAGAGCTTTAGTGAGTTAAGCAATTGACGATTTGGCATTTTCGGCTTCAAACTTTGGAAACCACTTTAACTTTGGGAAAAGAATTCTGGAGCAATTTGGCTGAAGTCGTGGACAGCGATTGCGAGGTTTGCGGCACCCGGTCGGATCTGGGGTGGGTTTCAGCCGGCGTCGGCCTGGGGGACTACAGCGGCCCGACCAAGGCAATCGGGGGGATAAGATCGGAGTTCAGCACGCTTTAGGGAAACGTTAGAATGGTCGACTTGAATGGCGAAAGTGGCGGAACTGGTAGACGCGCTGGTTTTAGGTGCCAGTGGGGTTATCCCCTTGAGAGTTCGAGTCTCTCCTTTCGCACCAGATTCACCGGGTTCCCGATCTTTGAGTTGACGGCCGCCCGCCAGGGCCGGCTGCGAGGGCAGTATTGATGCAGGTTACGGTCGAAGATTCTTCGTCGCTGGAGCGGCGCATGCGCGTCCAAATTCCGGAGGAAAGGGTCAAAGGGGAAGTGGTGCGGCGGCTCAACTCCCTCGCGTCCAGAGTTCGCGTGCCCGGGTTCAGACCCGGCAAGGCGCCGCTCAAGGTGCTGGAAAAACGCTACGGTGAGCAAGTGCGCAGCGAGGTCGTCGGCGAAATGGTTCAGTCCAGCTTTTACGAGGCCATCTCCCAGCAGCAGCTGCGCCCTGCTGGCGCGCCCACCATCGATCCGCTGGAGGCGCAGCCGGGTAACGGCATCGACTACACGGCGATATTCGACGTGTACCCGGAATTGCAGACGCCGCCAATCGAATCGCTGAAGATTTCGCGCCCCGTGGCTGAGGTCAACGACGGGGACGTAGACAAGATGCTGGAAGTCTTGCGGCGCCAGCGCAGAACCTGGCAAGCCGTGGAACGGGCCGCAACGCCCGCCGACCGGGTAGTGATTGACTTCGAGGGCAGCATCGACGGCAAGCCGCTGGACAAAGCCAAAGGTGAAGAGGTTGCGGTGGAGCTGGAAGGCTCTCGCATGATCGAAGGCTTCGAGGAGGGACTCATCGGAACGCGGGCGGGGGAGGAAAAGACCCTTGAGCTCACCTTTCCTAAACAGCACCCGGACGAGAAGATTGCCGGCAAACCGGTGCTCTTCCGGGTCAAGGTTCACCGGGTGGAGGAACCACTGCTTCCTGCACTGGACGACGACCTGGCGGAGAGCTTCGGGGTCAAGGATGGCGGCCTGGCAACGCTTCGCGATGAGGTGAGAAACAACATGACGCGTGAGCTGGACGAGGCCCTGCGGGCAATAACGAAGCGTCGGGTGATGGAGGCCCTGCTCCAGGGGCAGGACATCACGCTCCCCGATTCCCTGGTGAAGGAAGAAGTCGAGCGGGCCATGCGCCAGCGCAAGATGGAGCTGAGCCGCTCTGGAATCGATCCTGAATCGGCCGGCCTCGAGCCCGCGATGTTCGAGGAGCAGGCTCGGACCCGCGTTGCGCTCGGGCTGCTGTTGGCGGAGATCATCCGCAGCAATGAAATTAAGCCGGATCCAGAGCGGGTTCGGGCCCGCATCGAAAGTATTGCCTCGACCTATGAAGACCCCAACGAGGTTATAAACTGGTATTACGGCGACCGCTCGCGATTGTCGGATATCGAGACTACGGTTCTAGAGGATCAGGTCGTGGACTGGATACTGGAACGGGCGCAGATCAGTGACGAAGCATCGTCGTTTGACGAGGTTTTAAATCCGGGGCAGACTAGCTCCTAACCTCGTTCGGACACCCAGATTGGCATAGAACACCGTTGGCAGTACGTGTCCAGGCCATACAGGATCCGCGGATTGTCCGACCGGCATTCGCCGCTTTCGATGCCCATTGTCCCGTATCTGCGCTCCGAGCGGTCAGTGACCGTTGCGGCGTGTTCTGGCGCGATTTTTTCGAATTAAGGATTGAGACCAAGTGACCGATAACCACGGCATGAAGGGAGCGACCGAAACGCGAGCCCTGAATCTCGTACCTATCGTGGTGGAGCAATCCGCCAGGGGCGAGCGTTCCTACGACATCTACTCCCGGCTGCTGAAAGAGCGGGTCGTATTCCTGTGCGGGCCGGTGGAGGACGTGGTGGCGAACCTGGTTATCGCCCAGCTGCTGTTCCTGGAGTCCGAAAACCCCGATAAGGATATTCATCTATATATCAACTCGCCGGGCGGCGTGGTGTCGGCCGGACTCGCCATCTACGACACCATGCAGTTCATTAAATCCGATGTCAGCACCATGTGCGTAGGGCAGGCCGCCAGCATGGGCGCCTTGCTGCTGGCCGGCGGGGCGAAGGGCAAGCGCTTCTGTCTGCCTCATTCCCGGATCCTGATTCACCAGCCCCTGGGCGGATTTCAGGGGCAGGCCTCGGATATCGACATCCACGCGAAGGAAATCCTCAAAACCCGCGAACGGCTGAACGAAATTCTCGCTCAGCACACGGGGCAGCCGCTGGAGCGCATCCAGACCGACACCGACAGGGATCGGTTCATGGGAGGGGAAGAGGCCGTCGAGTACGGATTGATTGACCAGGTGCTTGTCAGCAGGAGTGTGCCTGCGGCGGTCACCGCCTGACGGGCAGCCGAGACGAGGTAGGCGAATGGCGAGCGATAGGCAAGGAAAGGGCGGAGACGGCGATCGCCTTCTGTACTGCTCCTTCTGCGGCAAGAGCCAGCACGAGGTGCGTAAGCTTATTGCGGGCCCGTCGGTCTTCATTTGCGATGAGTGCGTCGATCTCTGTAACGACATCATCCGCGAGGAGATCCAGGAAAAGACCGGAGCAGGCACCGGAAGCAAGCTCCCCACGCCGAGGGAGATCAGCCAGATTCTGGACGACTACGTAGTTGGCCAACAGCACGCCAAGAAGGTGCTCTCGGTGGCCGTCTACAACCACTACAAGCGGCTCGACTCCGGGGTCAAGGTGGAAGAGGTCGAGCTGTCCAAGAGCAATGTGATGCTTATCGGGCCCACCGGCTGCGGCAAGACCCTGCTCGCCGAGACCCTGGCCCGCCTGCTTAACGTGCCCTTCACCATCGCCGACGCGACCACGCTGACCGAAGCCGGCTACGTGGGCGAGGATGTGGAGAACATTATCCAGAAGCTGCTGCAAAAATGCGATTACGACGTCGAAAAGGCGCAGACTGGCATCGTCTATATCGACGAAATCGACAAAATATCCCGTAAGTCGGACAACCCGTCGATTACCAGGGACGTTTCCGGCGAAGGCGTGCAGCAGGCCTTGCTGAAGCTCATCGAAGGCACCATTGCCTCGGTTCCACCTCAGGGTGGGCGCAAGCATCCCCAGCAGGAGTTTCTGCAGGTCAATACGGCCAACATTCTGTTCATCTGCGGCGGCGCCTTCGACGGGCTCGCGAAAATTATCGAGAACCGCTCCTCAAAGCAGGGTGGCATTGGTTTCGGCGCCGACGTCAAGCGCAAGGATGAAAAGAAGCGGCTTGGGGAAATCTTGAGAGACGTCGAGCCTGAGGACCTGATCCATTACGGGCTGATCCCTGAATTCGTCGGTCGCCTGCCGATCCTGGCGACGCTGGATGAGCTGGATGAGAGCCAGCTTGTGCAGATTCTCACCGAGCCCAAGAACGCGCTTACCAAGCAGTACAAGCGGTTGTTCGAGATGGAGGGTGCGGAAATCGAGTTTCGAGCCGACGCGCTGACCGCTGTCGCGCGCCGGGCCATGGAGCGCAAAACGGGTGCCCGGGGCTTACGTTCCATCGTCGAAAACGTGCTGCTTGACACCATGTACGAGCTGCCGTCGATGGACAATGTGGTCAAAGTGGTCATTGACGAGGGGGTCATAAAAGGCGAATCCGAGCCGCTCATCATCTACGAAGGCGACCGCCAGCGGGCGGCGCTGGATTGAGCTGGCCGCAAGCCAATTCCCGGCTTCCCTCGCGTTACCCGATTTCTTCCCGCCAGCGTCCCGGATCCCCGGACGGCGCCCGCCCTGACGCACGCTGAAGCGCCTCTTTCAGGGGATTTGCTCTCGAAATCATTGAGAATCCCTTGCTTCGCCACCACATGGAGTAAAATAGTAACCGTGAGGGCCGGCCGTTAGCGGGCTCCAAAACCTTCCAGCCGAGGTCAACGTGGACGAATCTGAAACCACCCAAGTCAATCCTGCCACCGAACAGAACATTCTGCCGGTATTACCTCTGCGCGATGTCGTTGTATATCCGCACACCGTGATTCCGCTGTTCGTGGGCCGGGATAAATCCATCAAGGCGCTGGAACGTGCCATGGAGACGGACAAGCGCATCCTGCTGGTAGCGCAGAAGGACGCGGCCAAAGACGATCCGGGCCTCGACGACATCTACATGATTGGAACCGTCTCCAATATCCTGCAGCTGCTCAAGCTGCCAGACGGCACGGTTAAAGTGCTCGTGGAAGGTGGACAGCGTGCCCGGATCGAGCGTTTCGTCGAGCTCGATGACTGCTTTGCGGCAGAAATGTCGACCATGGGCGGGCTTGAAGAGGACGAACGAGAGATTGAAATTCTCACCCGGTCGGCCCTGGTTCAGTTCGAGCAGTATGTAAAGCTCAACAAAAAAGTCCCACCTGAAATCCTCGCCTCTCTTTCGAGCATCGAGGACGCTGGTCGACTTGCGGACACGATCGCCGCACACCTGTCTGTCAAGATCGAGCAAAAGCAGTCGATTCTCGAAATAGAAAGCGTGCGCGAGCGACTCGAGCATCTGATCGCGCGTCTGGAAGAAGAAATCGATCTTCTACAGGTGGAAAAACGCATTCGCGGCCGGGTCAAGCGACAGATGGAGAAAAGTCAGCGCGAGTACTATCTGAACGAGCAGATGAAAGCGATTCAGAAAGAACTCGGTGACATGGAAGACGTGCCGAACGAGGCTGAAGACCTGGCGAGAAAGATCGAAGAAGCGGGTATGACCAAAGAGGCCAAGGAAAAGGCCACTGCTGAGCTCAACAAGCTGAAAATGATGTCGCCCATGTCAGCGGAAGCAACCGTGGTGCGCAATTATATCGACTGGTTGATCAGCGTGCCGTGGAAGAAGCAGACCAAGATCCGCAACGAACTGTCGAAAGCGGAAGAGGTGCTCGAGGAAGACCATTATGGTCTGGAAAAGGTCAAGGAGCGGATCCTCGAATATCTTGCGGTACAACAGCGTGTTAAGAAGCTGAAAGGCCCCATCCTTTGCCTGGTGGGCCCGCCCGGCGTAGGCAAGACCTCTCTGGGTCAATCCATCGCCCGGGCCACCAACCGCAAATTCGTGCGCATGTCCCTGGGCGGCGTGCGTGATGAAGCCGAGATTCGCGGTCATCGGCGCACTTATATCGGTGCGCTGCCGGGCAAGATTATTCAGAATCTTGCCAAGGTAGAAACCCGTAACCCGCTATTCCTGCTGGACGAAGTAGACAAGATGTCGATGGATTTCCGCGGCGATCCTTCATCGGCGCTGCTCGAAGTGCTCGACCCGGAGCAAAACCACACCTTCAACGATCATTATCTGGAGGTGGATTACGATCTGTCTCACGTAATGTTCGTAGCTACGGCCAATACGTTGAACATTCCGCCTCCGCTGCTCGATCGGATGGAGGTCATCCGTCTCGCCGGCTATACGGAAGACGAAAAGGTCAACATTGCCAAACGCTACCTGCTGCCCAAGCAGATGAAGAACAATGGGCTCAAAGAGGACGAGCTGACCATCTCCGAGGCGGCGCTCAAGGACATCATTCGTTACTACACCCGCGAAGCTGGCGTGCGTAACGTAGAGCGCGAGATTGCGAAAATATGCAGGAAGGTTGTCAAGGAAAAAGTCTCCGGTAAGTCCAGGGGAAATACGCGAATTACTCCGCGTCAGCTTCAGAAGCATCTCGGAGTAAAACGTTTTCGCTTTGGCCGCATTGATCAGGAGGATCGCATTGGCCAGGTAACCGGCCTGGCATGGACCGAGGTGGGAGGAGACTTGCTCACCATCGAAGCCGCAATCACGCCCGGAAAGGGAAAGTCACAATACACAGGCCAGCTCGGAGAGGTAATGCAGGAGTCCATACGGGCGGCCATGACGGTGGTGCGCAGCCGCACGAATCTTCTCGGAATTCCTGTGGATTTTTACCAGAGCAACGATATCCATATTCACGTGCCCGAAGGCGCTACGCCCAAGGACGGACCGAGTGCGGGCGTCGGCATGTGCACCGCGATCATTTCGGCGTTGACCAAGATCCCGGTGCGCTCCGAGGTCGCCATGACTGGCGAGATCACGCTGCGCGGTGAAGTGCTGCCTATTGGTGGCTTGAAAGAGAAGCTTCTTGCCGCGCTTCGTGGCGGTATAAAGATTGTGCTTATCCCGGAAGAAAATGAACGCGAGCTTACCGAGATCCCGCTTAACATCAAGCAGCATCTTGATATCCGTGCGGTCAAATGGATTGACCAGGTTCTAGAGGTTGCGCTTACTCACCTGCCGGATACCGCCGACGCGGAGAAACCGGAGCAGATCGTGGAAGGCGAGGGCGGCAAAGACGACGATGCGCGCAATACGCTTACCACGCATTGATCCTTTCTTCAGAGTTCGAATTTAAGGTTGTTTGAGCATGCACGCCCGGGGACGCCGCAGTCGCGGCAGCCCCGGATCGTGCGTGGATTCAGACTGCCGGCTTGGAATACCTAATTCGAGTTTGCCCCGTTCGGACATTGCCCGGTCAATTTTCGAACGTCGAGCGGCTCCGCTAATCGATTCTGTTTTGGCCAAACGGTCTCCATCGCCTCGAGCGCTCGAGCGGTTACTCAGGGCGCTCAGCGGAAATCGGTGTGAACTCGAGCCGAGGCAGCGTGCGCCAAAGCGGACACTTCAGGCGTTGTGTTAACCCCTTATTAATACAAAGTTTTGTTCCCAGAGATCATGCGGCATCGTTGCTTGACACTGCTTTCAGGCAGTTGGTATAAGATTTTTCTAAGTTATCTTGGCGACGTCCGGGACCACATGCACAGGCGGGGGGGTCACCGGACGTTAATCATTTTGGGCTCGCCCACTTGAGGGGAAAGGTAATGAATAAAGCTCAACTCATTGACGCGGTTGCCGATGCAACCGATCTCTCGAAAGCGTCTGCGGGACGCGCGGTTGAATCTGTTCTGGACATCATCACGAGCTCGCTGAAAAGGGGCGATGCGGTAACCCTGGTGGGTTTTGGAACCTTTACCACCCGTAATCGTGCCGCTCGTGCGGGCCGCAATCCGCGCACCGGCGCGACGATACAGATCCCGGCGTCGACCCTACCCGTGTTCAAGCCTGGCAAGGCCCTGAAGGATGCCGTAAACTAACCGGCTCGCCTTCGGGTGCTTAGCTCAGCTGGGAGAGCGTCGCCCTTACAAGGCGAAGGTCGGGGGTTCGAACCCCTCAGCACCCACCAAACCACGGAGTGGTAGTTCAGTTGGTTAGAATGCCGGCCTGTCACGCCGGAGGTCGCGGGTTCAAGTCCCGTCCACTCCGC
>JBFHVA010000048.1:0-19477 GCA_041589735.1 Gammaproteobacteria bacterium
GAAGGCTTTTCCCG
This sequence comes from Gammaproteobacteria bacterium, assembly GCA_041589735.1. Lineage (GTDB taxonomy): Bacteria > Pseudomonadota > Gammaproteobacteria > HK1 > HK1 > CAMYJH01. The sequence goes on from JBFHVA010000048.1 coordinate 15, forward strand.
CCAGCGCCAACGCCGCCAGCGCCACCAGCACGACGAAGCCGATGAGGGCGAGGCGATCTCTGCGGAACGTGAGCCAGAACTCGCCCAGGCTGGACCGCGCCGTGAACTCGATGTCCGTGTCTAAGTCGGTAGTCGCATGCATTGCGGTTCTCAACCGTTGAGCCTGACCCGCGGATCCACCACCGCGTAGAGGACGTCTGAAAGAAAGGTGCCGGCAAGGGTCAGGGCAGCGGCGAAAAAGTTGATGGTCAGGATCAAGGGAAAATCCCGTGCCAGTATCGCCTCGTAGCCGAGGCGTCCAATGCCGGGCCAGGCGAAAATCTGCTCGATAATCACCGAGCCACCAATGAGGCCCGGAAGCATGAGGCCGAACATAGTGACGAAAGGCAGCAGCGCGTTGCGCAACGCGTGGCGGTAGATCACCGTCTCCTCCTCGAGGCCCTTTGCGCGCGCGGTGCGCACGTAGTCGTTGGAAACGACCTCGATCATCTGCGAGCGCACGTAACGCGACAGTAACGCTACGCCGGCAAATGCGGAGATCATGGCCGGAAGGGTCAGGTGCCAGAGACGGTCCATGGTGCGGAATGCGAGTGGCGCATCCTCCATGCCGAAGGTCCGCATCCCGACCACCGGAACGCTGAAGGCGTTGACCACGCCGAGGATGAGCAAATAGGCAAAAAAGAACCCGGGAATAGAGATCAGGGCATAGGCCACGAAGGTGGAGCCACGGTCAAAGGCGGATCCCCGTCGTATGGCGGCGTGGATCCCGGCCGGGAAGGAAAACGTCCAGATGAGCAGGGTCGCGGCCAAAAAAAGCGGAAGCGAGTTTAAGAATCGATCCCAAATCTTCGGCAACACAGGCTGGCCGTCTTTGAAGGAACGTAGATCCCCACTCACGAGGTCCCGCATCCAGTAGACGTACTGGCGATGCAGCGGTTCGTCCAGGTGAAAGGCGGCGCGGATTTTTGCCACGTCCTCGGGCTTCATCCTCGGATTGGTGGGATCGACTTCGCTCGGCTCGCCGGGAGCAATGTGCACCACGGCGTGAGCAATGACCGAGACCACCACCAGCAGCGCAAGGCGCTGGAGGAGACTTCTGATGATGAATCGACCCATGCCGCTCAGAAATCCGGTGCCGCTTCCAGCTTGCGCCAGCGGTTGAAGTGGAAGAACACGTCGCCGCCTTTACTCGCCCGCGGCGGCGAGATGTCTCCGTCGTTTGTCACCATGACAATTTTTCGATCCAGGGCGCGGGTTGTGATCGGCGCGTAAAGAAAGGTATAGGGCTGATCCGCGGCGATGATCCGATGCAGCTCGCGGGCCTTGTCTACCTGTTTGTCGCGATCGTATTCGCGGCGTAACGCTTCGATGATGCGGTCAGCGTCGGGGCTTTTGTAGCCGACGAAGTTGAGCTGGTTTCGCCCGGACTGGCTCGAGTGCCAGATCTGATAAAGATCGGGGTCGACACCCATCAGCCAACCGAGAATCACCGCGTCAAAGCGCCCCGGGTTGACGAAGTCCTCGAGAAATACCGCCCACTCGAAAACCTGGGTGTTGACCTTGACTCCGATCCGCTGCCAGCTGTTCTGAACCACGGAAAGAATTGCTTTGCGAACGAGGTTGCCGTGATTGGTGATGAGGTTGAATTCAAAAATCTTTCCTTCTTTTTCAAGCCATCCCTCGGCGTTCCTGCGCCAGCCGAGCGATTCGAGAATACGCAGCGCGCCTTCGGGATCGTACGGCAGCGGCGCGACGTCATGGTCGTACCAGTCAGTCTGCTTAGGGTAGGGGCCGGTGGTGCGTTCGCCCTCGCCGTACATCACGTAGCGGATGATCTCGTCGACGTCGATGGCCATTCCTAAGGCGCGGCGGACCTGAGGATCGGAGAAAAGCGGCAGTCGATTGTTGTAGCCGATATAGGTATAGCCGGAGCCTAAACCCGAAAGCGTCCGGTAGCGCGGGCTGGTTTCAAAGCGCGACACTTGAAAGGGCTGGAGCTGGTAGCTGTCTATCGCGCCAGCGCGAAACTCGAGCTCCTTGGTCAGCGGATCGGGGATAATGCGAAAGTAGTAGTCCCGATACTCCGGCGGGCCGTCCCAGTAATCGTCGTTACGGATCAGTTTAATCAGCTCGTCTCCCTGCCACTCCACGAAACGAAACGGGCCGGTGCCCACCGGTGCGCGGTTGAAGCGGCTGTCGCGCAAACCGAAAGAATCAGCCGCCGGACCGGAGAGTCCGCGATCCTCGGCTTCCCTGGCGATAAGCTCCGGCTTCAGCAAATGGGCCGGCAATATACCCATCGTCCATACGTTAACCGCGGGCGAAAACAGTCGCTTGTAGGTCACGCGTACGAGGTGCGGGCCGACGGCCTCTACCGACTTGATGGGCTCGAAGTCGGAAGTCCTGGGCGACAAGTTCTTCGGCTCCATGATCGCCTCATAGGTGAATTTGACGTCTTCGGCGGTAAACGGATGGCCGTCGTGAAAACGCACGTCGCGGCGAAGCCGGAACTCGATCACGGGGTTGTGCTCGACTACGGGAAGCTGAGCGCTGAGGGCGCGCCGTAGATCTTCGTCGGGTGTACCCGGGGAAACCAAAAAGCGCGCGGGATCAAATCCGGCGCCATATTCTCGGCCAAGAACCGGGGCGAGCAGATCGAGGATGCCCGGCTCGACACGCGAAAGCTCAAGTCGTACCCGAGGTGGAATTCGAAATCGAGGCGCTGCGGGCTGCTCCGTATCCGCGTCCTCTGCATTGAGCTTAAGCGGCACCACTGCGCCGGCTTCGATCAGCTCCACGCTGCGCAACGTTGCTGCCAGCTGTGGAAAATTACCTGACAATTTAGCGTGCTCGATGCGCGCCTTTACTCGTTCCGGAGTCACGGCCGTGCCGTCGGGAAAAGTTCGGCTCTCGTCGACCACGAGAAAAACGACCTCGGTGGTCATCCACTCCTGAGCCAGGCGTCCGCGCAGATTGAGGTCTTCGTCCAGGTCCAGCAGTCCATCGAAGACCAGAGTGACGATTCGGCTGCTCTGGCTGTCGGCGTGAAGCACTGGATTCAGAATTTTGGCATCCGCGCTTTCACCCTCGATGAAAGTTTCAAGTCGCGAAGGCGTTGCCCGCGCCTGCTGGTCGTATTTGGGCACCCAGAAAAAAGCTTGCAGCAGGCCGGCCAGCAGCAACAGCGGCGCGAGCAGGAGCACCATTCGAACGTTCATAGAGGAAGAGAATAAAGCCCGCTGGCGAACGCGCTCAAGCGGCGCGCCTGGTAAATAGCAGAAGGGGCCCGCGCACGGGGAGCTGAGTCAGCCGCGGTAGCGAGGCCAAGACGCCCGCCGTGACGGTCATTACGGAACTTGGATTCAGGTCGTATTTCGAGTCGTCGCTATCGGGGCGCCAGCAGACGGTCCGGGCGCGGGGCAGTTGGAATCACCGGGCTCATTTCTGAATTACCCAGTGGCCGTAATTGCACTCATAGACCTGGCCGTCGCATTCCACCTGTTGTCCTTCCTTGAACTCCTGATCGTTCCATACACATTTGGCCGGGACGTTGTCCAACATGACCGTGGACTCCTCGGCAACGGACTCGGTAATCGGAGAATTCTTCTTTCCCGAATCCATCTTCTGAACGGTAGCTCTGTCTGACATCTAGAATTCTCCGCTTGGATCTGACGACAGGTGGATACTCTAACTTTGCGAGCCGAGCAGTCCAGTCATACGGATGCTCGCGCTGTTGCTTTCCCAAATATCGTTGAAAGCATAGCACACGGGCTGAGGGCGAGAGGGCTTTGTACGCCGGTGACGAGTCGGCCGGAAAACCAATTTTAACGGGCCAGTATACTGAGCCCGATCCATAGAAGAGGTTGCGCAAAAATGAGGCTATATCTGGTCCAACACGGGGAAGCGGTGGACAAATCCGTGGACCCCGACAGGCCGCTTAGCGGTCAAGGCGAAGAAGACGTGAGGTGCATCGCGTCGATTCTGGCCGGCGCCGGAGCGGCTCCGAATAAAATCTTCCACAGCGGCAAAACCCGGGCCAGGCAAACAGCGGAGATCCTCGACGGGGCCGTCAATGCAAAGGGGGGAGCTGCTGAAGTTTCAGGAATCGCGCCGCTGGATTCCGTGACTGAGTTTGCCGCAAACATTTCGGAGATTGACGAAGACACGATGTTCTGCGGCCATCAGCCTTTCATGGGCCGGCTGGTGTCGCATTTGCTGGCCGGGAATGAGGAATTGCCCCTGGTGGAGTATTCACCCGGGTCCGTTGCCTGCCTGGAAGGCAGATCCGCAAGTGACTGGGTCCTTCGCTGGTTTCTGCGCCCGGAACTTTGCCGCCGAAATGACTGAACTGGACCGACAGCCGAAGGCGGGAAGCCGCAGATCAACATCCCACTTCTAAAGCGATTCAGAAAAGGTCCCTTCCCCCTTGATGGGGGAGGGACAGGGAGGGGGTGAAAGCGAGGAGCGCGCGAACGAAGCTTACGGCACCCAAACAGTGCTTACAACGAGCTCAGTTTACGAACTGCGCCAGCCGATCGCTGGTATGAGCCAGACGATCGAGTAGAACCTTCATCAGCACCTGGTTGAATCGTAACTGACAGGGTACCGAGGTCTGGTCCAGCAGCGTCGCGTCGATCTTCAACACGTTGACGTCGTCCCTTGCGACTATGGTTGCCGTTCGCCTGGTCTTCGAAAGGTAACCCATTTCACCAAAACAGGCGCCCTTACTCAGAGTCGCGATTTCCTTGTCTTTGATATTAACGGAGACGTCGCCTTCCGCGAGAATGAAAAAGGCGCGGTCTTCTGCCCCTTCTGCCACGATCAGTTCTCCGCTGCCGTAACTTTGCCAGCTGCAGGCTCTGACGGTCTCGTCCAGCTCTTCGTCGGAGAATTCGTTGAAGAACTCCAGCCCTCTTGCGATTTCGAATTTTTTGGTATGGGTCAGTTCTTTGACCGTATCGCCCATCGGTTCGATTTCGTCGAGCTCACCGAAAACGCTGGCCAGATCCGCGGCCAGCTCCTGCCCGCTGCCGTGGCGGCGCTCGGGCTTCTTCTGCATCACCCGGTCGAGGATATCCTCGAGCCTCGGCGGGAGTTCCGGCCGCATCTCGCGCGGCGACGGCGCCGGATCGTCGATAATTTTTCGCACCAGCTGGGGAATAGTTTTGGCAAGAAATGGCGGCTTTCCGGTCAGCAGCTCGTAAGCGACGATTCCAAGGGAATAAAGATCCGTTTTATTGGTGACTTCCTGCTCCTGAACCTGCTCGGGCGACATGTAGCGCGGCGAGCCCATCATTCCCATCACCTGGGTGGACTCTCCGGCGGCGTTGTGGGCAATTCCGAAGTCCGCGATTTTTACTTCGCCGTTTCGTGTCAGCATGATGTTCGTCGGCTTGATATCCCGATGGATGACGCCCTTGCGATGGGCGTAGTCCAGCGCCTTGGAGCACTGATAGAAAATTTCGACAACGGATTTGACGGGGAGCAGGTTGCTTTTGCGGGTGTAGGCTTTGAGCGTTTCACCCCCTTCGACGTACTCCATTACGATGTAGGGCTGGCCCTCTTCCTCTCCGGCATCGAAAATCTGGAGGATGTTGGGATGTTTGAGAACGCCGGCAGAATGGGCCTCGTTGTAGAACATCTTGCGAGCGAACTTTCGAATCTCGCTGCTGGTGTCGTCGGGAATGCGGCAGACCTTGACTGCGACCTCGCGGTCCTCGAAGGGATCGTGGGCGACATAGACGACGCCCATGTTTCCCTCGCCGGCTAAGCCGGTGACTTCGTATTTGCCGATTTTTTCGGGCAGATCAGACATGCGGCCTACGCGGCCCGTGTCGCGTTGACCGGCTCAAACTAGAGCCGGCGGTCCGCCGTCCGGGCATGTATTCATGCGGCTAAAGTCACGCTCCGAATCGCCTATCCCTGGCCATCTCGGAAATGACGCCTTCGCGGTCTTGCGACTCGCGCCCTTATTGAATCAAGCACTTATAGTCATGCTACGCGACGGGTGCGTACGCGCACCCGGCAATCGCGTCCTGCTTGTTGCGGTTCCGTAAATTAATAGTCCATACGGTGCGGCGTGTCACGCGGGGTCCCGGCCCAGCGCCAGAATCTCAGGTCGCGCGGGAGGCGGGGCAAGTGCGTTTTGGCGCCAAAGCCGGGGTTGGCGTGCAACGGGACCGTGAGGCGAGGGGCTTTCAGCCTTCCTTTACCGAATCCTCGTTGATGGCGATGAATAACTCGAGCGTCTGGCCGGGCTGAAGCAGCGCCCTACTGGGAAGGGTGTTCCACTGCCGCAAACGGGCCACGCTGACGTTGAAGCGCCTAGCAATCAGCCAAAGCGAGTCGCCGGAACGAACCGTATATTGAATCTTTCGCTTGGGAACGTTGTCCTCGGCCGCCGAGACGCTGACTTTACGCGTCCCCGGCACCCGGATCCTTTGCCCCGGATACAGCATCTCGTCCGGCTTGATACCGTTCAGCGACGCCAGCTTATCGACGCTGGTCTGGTGCCATCTTGCGATGTGGGACAGAGTGTCTCCCCTGGTAACGACGTAGGCGGAGTCCGCGCCGTCGGATGAGACGTTCTCTCTCGGCAACGCGGTCGCGGTTACGGTTGCGCCATAAGGTTTGCGCTTCCAGATGACGAGCTTTTGTCCGGGCCGGATCACGCTTCTGGCGCTGATGCCATTCCAGCGCGTCAGGTCCCGCACGCGGACGTCATGACGTCGGGCGATGGTCCAGAGGCTGTCGCCGTTTCGGACACGATAGGTCACTTTAATGCCATCGCTCGGAATTCTGTTGGCGCGGGCCAGCGCGCGCCGAATGTCGTGGCTCAGCTTGTAATCTTCGAATGCGCGAGAGGCCACCGGAACCATCAGGCTGTCCCCGGCCCGGATACGGGAGCCCTTGATTCCGTTGATAGTCTGGATCGTTCTGACGCTGGTGCGATAGCGCTGGGCGATGAGAATGAGCGACTCACCGCTTGAAATTTCATGACGGCGATAGGCGATGCGATCCTCGGGCGGCATCTCGGCCAAACCCTGCTTGAACTTCTCGACCCGGTCTTGGGGCAGCAGCAGGCGGTGAGGACCGTCCGGATCAGTGGCCCATCGATTGAATCCGGGATTGAGCAGGTAGATCTCTTCCAGGTTGATTTCAGCCAGCTCAGCGGCGTGGGCGAGGTCGATCTGGCTGTCAACATCGACCACCGCAAAGTAGGGATTGTCGTCAATAGTGGCCAGGTTCAATCCGTACCGATGCGGATCTTTGACAATGGCCGCGAGCGCCAACAGGCGGGGTACATATCCGCGGGTTTCCCGCGGCAGTCTTATGGACCAGAAATCGGTGGATTTACCGGCGCGTCGATTGCGGCGAATTGCGCGCTGAACGTTACCTTCGCCCCAGTTATATGCGGCAATGGCGAGCAGCCAGTCTCCGTTGAAATGGGCACTTAAACGTTCGAGATAATTCAGCGCCGCATCGGTGGACTCGACGATGTCACGGCGCCCGTCATACCACCAGTTCTGTTTCAGCCCGAATACTCGACCGGTGCCGGGCATGAATTGCCAAATGCCGGCGGCGCCCGCGGGCGAATAGGCAAAGGGCTGAAACGCGCTCTCCACCACCGGAAGCAGTGCAAGCTCTGACGGAAGTCCCCGCTTTTCCACCTCGCGCACGATATACGGAAGATAGAATTGCGCCCGCTCGGCCATCCGATCGAGGTATTCCTGGTTCCGCTGGAACCACTCAATCTCACTTCGGGTCCGGCGGAGGACTTGGTCCTGGTCTTCGAAACCCAGCCCGTTGCGGATCCGATTCCAGACGTCAGCGGTGGTCACTGGCGCCGCATCGGCCTCGACCGCATCCGGGTCGTCCATCAAGATCCCTTTATCTAGCTCCCGCAAGCGGGCTGAACGCCACAGCAGATCGGGATCTATCAATACCGGAGGCGGTGGACCGGGCTCGAGCTCGATAGCCTGGGCGGCGGCGACTTCAGGCGCCCGGGTGGCGTCTTCGGGCAGCGCCAGGCCGGTGCAGGCGGAGAGCGAGGCCGCGAAGCTGGCGGCAACGATGCAAAATGCAGGTCGGGTCGGGTTTGGTCCCATGGGCTCTCCGCGTAGGCGGGCGTTGAAGGTTCTGATATAGGCGCGGCGCAAAAGCAGCATTGGCGCTAGCGTTTCGTCTTATCCTTGGTACAAAAAAAGGCGCGGCCGCCCCGCGCCCTTTGGAAAATGCTAGGTGCAGGGAATCCGCGGGTCAAGAAAGCCTTTCCCATGCTGTGCGCGGGTTGGCAGGTGGGGGGGGGTTGAGTCTGCGGGCTTCGGTCTCGATCCCGATGGCAGTTGAGCGAGAGCGATGTTGCATGAATACTGGTCTATGGAAGGGGACCCCGAATACCCTATCCTTGAATTTTGGAAGACCCGCGAATTAATTCACGCTGCTATCACTTCACCCAAGAATTCAGCACTTTAGGATGACTCGGGGCGTAAATTGAGGCGACGTAAATGACACAGAACCAGGATTCTGTAGGCGCAATGCGTGACGGTCTGCACGATTGGCTGAGCCGCCCGCCGGGGAAATTTCTGGCGGAATTGGAACAAGCTCGGATGAATGAAATATTGCCGGACCTGTTCGGCTATCACCTGCTTCAGGTGGGGCATCTTGGTCAGGCGGACCTGCTCGGACAGAGCCGTATTCTTCATCGCAGTATCATCGATATCGATGCCTCCGGCTTGTCAGCGCCTTATCCACAGTTTAGAGGAACCGCGAGCACGCTCCCGGTAGAATCGGACCGCGTTGACGTCGTCATTCTTCCCCACGTGCTGGAGTTCGATCCCCAGCGACATGAAACTCTTAGAGAATCTTTCAGAGTGCTGGTGCCGGAGGGTCATTTAATCATTTGCGGCTTCAACCCGAGTAGTCTGATGGGCGTGTCACGGATCGCGCGGCGCCGTCGCGGGTTGGCTCCCTGGCATGGTCATTTCCTGGGCGTCAACCGGCTAAAGGATTGGTTGGCACTGCTCGGCTTTGACGTCATGCAGGTCACCCCCTGTTTCATCAACTCGTCGAGCACGAACCAGCGCTGGCTCGAGCGCCTGGACGCTTTCTGGCGTTTTGGAAATCGTACCGCCTCGGTATTCTCCGGCGCTTATGTGATGGTTGCGCGCAAACGGGTGACGAGGATGACACCGATCAAGACTCGTTGGCGACCGGAGCGCCGGCTGGTCGGCGTCGGCTTGGCCGAGCCTTCGGCACGCGTGGTGGAAGGTGACTGAAATAGTGGAGATTTATACCGACGGGGCGTGCAGAGGAAACCCCGGTCCGGGAGGATGGGCGGCGATACTGCGATACAAGGACAAGGAGAAGTCGCTCTGGGGAGGGGAAGAACACACAACTAACAATCGCATGGAGTTGATGGCGGCAATTCAGGGGCTGGAAGCTTTGAAACGCGGATGCGAGGTGCGGCTGCTAACCGACTCTCAGTATTTAAAAAAGGGCATATCTGAATGGCTTCCGAAGTGGAAGGCGAAGAATTGGAAAACCGCCGCTAAATCACCGGTAAAAAACGTCGATTTGTGGAAACGACTTGACGCCGCGGCATCGCGACACGCGGTTCAATGGCAATGGGTGCGGGGTCATAGTGGGCACCCGGAAAACGAGCTTGCGGACGAATTGGCGCGACGCGCCATTGATGAGCTCAATGAAGGAGGCTGACGCCGAATGAGACAAGTGATTGTCGATACCGAAACCACCGGTCTTGATCCGCGCGAAGGTCACCGGATCATCGAAATCGGATGCGTAGAGCTCATCGACCGGCGCCACACTTCTAGGCATTTTCATCAGTACGTTCGCCCGGATCGCGATATCGACGAAGGGGCGCTTCAGGTTCACGGCATAACCAACGAGTTTCTCGCTGACAAGCCAATTTTCGGTGACGTGGTGGAAGATCTAATTGGATTTTTAGACGGCGCAGAACTTGTAATTCACAACGCTCCGTTCGACGTCGGATTTATAAATTACGAGCTCACCCTTACCGGCGGTAGATACAGCCGCATCGAAGACCACTGCGGTATCGTGGATACGCTGGCGCTTGCCCGAGAGCTGCACCCCGGTCAAAAAAACAGTCTGGATGCGCTGTGTAAGCGCTACGAGGTGGACAATTCCCAGCGGGAGCTTCACGGCGCGCTTTTAGACGCGCAGATCCTGGCCGACGTCTATCTGGCTATGACCGGTGGGCAGGCTACCCTGGACCTGGCGTCAAAGCCCTCGGAGCCGCGCCTGGCAGTGGCTGCGCGAGCCTCGGCTGCCGTGGGTCGGCGGACCAAAGTGGTCCGCGCCAGTGCGGAAGAACGCGCCGCCCACGAGCGCATGCTGGACGGAATCGAGGCCCAGCGCGGTGCCGCCTGTGTCTGGCGGCGGGAGACCGAGCCGGAGGCGGGGTGAGGCAGCCAATTCAAGGGCTTAAGGCGGCGCCCGAACGTTAATGGCATTTCGTCGAAAAGATTGTAAAATCCTGAAAACCTAGGTTTTTGAAGGATCCCCGCCTTAAATTTACGAAATTTTCGGGGCGTCACATTATTAAAGGGGAGGCAGGCATGAATCCACTGGATAGCATCACCGGCACCATCATCTCCGGCGTTGTGCTGGCGCTGATACTCGTCGTCGTCATCAAGGCAATCGCCGGCGTTTAAGGCTTCGGGGCGCGGTCACGGAGGCTAAAGCGACGTCTCAAATTAGGAAGGAGAAATTTCATGGAAATTGCGGGTATCGTTCGATGGCTGCATTTATTGGCCGGGATCACGTGGATAGGCCTTTTGTATTATTTCAATTTCGTTCAGGTGCCGGCCATGGCCAAGGCAACCGCGGATAAGGACGGACCCGGACCCGCGGCAATCGGAAAGTACGTTGCCCCGCTGGCGCTTCTGTGGTTTCGTTGGGCCGCGCTGGTCACCTGGCTTTCCGGTGCCGCTTACCTGATGGGGATCGGCCAGTTCGGGAATGCGTTCATTCTCGGTATCGGCCAGAATAACGCCTACGCCACCACCATCGGCATGGGGGCGTGGCTTGGAACAATCATGCTGTTCAACGTGTGGGTGCTCATCTGGCCCAACCAGAAGAAAGTCCTGGGAATGGTCGAAGCCAGCGATGAAGAGAAAAACAGGGCTAAGCGGGTGGCGTTCCTCGCCTCGCGCAGCAATACCCTGATGTCTATTCCCATGCTTCTTTTCATGGGCAGCGCTTCGCATGGCTTGATGTTCTGAAGTTTTTTCGATGTCGCAGTCATGAGACCCGGCCGTCGGCCGGGTCTTGTCGTTTTTCCGGGCGTGGGCGCGTCAACGTGCACGAACTTGCGACGGGAAACCACATCCGTTTCTAAACCAGGGTGATCCCATGTCCCTGATGGCCACCTACAACCGGCTTCCCGTTACATTCGTTAAGGGAGAAGGCGCCTGGCTGTGGGACAAAAACGGCAACCGCTATCTTGACGCCCTGGCAGGGATCGCCGTGTGCGGCTTGGGCCATGCTCACCCCGCGGTGGCCGCCGCAATTAACGCCCAGGCCGGCCAGCTCCTGCATACTTCGAATCTCTACGGCATAGAGAAGCAGCAGGCGCTGGCCGACGCGCTGGTTTCGCTGTCCATGATGGATACGGTATTTTTCTGTAATTCGGGGGCCGAGGCCAACGAAGCAGCAATCAAGATCGCGCGCGCGTACGGGCACTCGAAAGGAATCGAGAAACCAGAGATCGTTGTAGCGGATCAAAGCTTCCACGGTCGTACCCTGGCCACTCTGAGCGCCACCGGGAACGCGAAGGTGCACGCTGGATTCGAACCTCTGGTGGACGGATTCGTTCGCGTGCCCTTCGACGATGTTGAAGCGATGGAACGCGTCGCGGAGGTACGCCAGGCAGTGGTGGCGGTTCTGGTTGAGCCGATCCAGGGCGAGGGCGGCATCGTGGTGCCGGATAAGAATTACCTTTCCGCTTTGAGAGCGTTGTGCGACCGCCGCGATTGGCTGCTGATGCTGGATGAGGTGCAAACCGGCATGGGACGTACCGGAGCCTGGTTCGCACACCAGCATTGCGGCATCGCATCGGACGTGATGACGCTTGCCAAGGCGCTGGGCAACGGCGTACCCATCGGCGCGTGCCTCGCCCGGGCCGAGGCGGCCGCAGCGCTCAAGCCGGGAAGTCACGGCTCCACCTTCGGCGGCAATCCCCTGGCCTGCGCGGCGGCCCTCGCGGTGGTGAATACGATTCGGCAGGAAAAGCTTGTCGAGCGCGCCGCCGACGCCGGCGCCCGGCTTGTCGCAGCCCTGAAGGACACCCTGTCGGGACAGAATTGCGTGGTCGAGATCCGTGGTCGTGGGCTGATGATCGGCGTCGAGCTCGATCGTCCCTGCGGGGAGCTCGTAGGGATGGCGCTGGAGAGAGGCCTGTTGATTAACGTCACCGCGGAGAGCGTGGTAAGGCTGCTGCCGCCGCTGATAATCTCGGATAAACAGATCGATGAAGTCGCCGACACGCTGGGTAAGCTGATCAAGACCTGGAACGCGGAAAGCGCGTCCGCGAGGTGAATACGACAATGCCCCGACATTTTCTCTCACTCATGGACTTAAGCTCGAAGGAACTCGACCGGATCCTGCGGCGCGCGATCGAGCTCAAATCGCTTCGCCGGGAAGGGCGGCCCTGCGAAACGCTCAAAGGCAAGGTGCTCGGGCTCATATTCGAAAAATCCTCAACCCGCACCCGCGTATCGTTCGAGTCGGGGATCTTTCAGCTCGGCGGCACGGCGATATTTCTATCCCCCAGGGACACGCAGCTCGGCCGCGGCGAGCCCATCGAGGACACCGCCCGTGTGCTTTCCCGAATGGTGGATATCATCGCGGTGCGCACCTTTGGCCAGGAAAGCCTGGAACGATTTGCAGAGCATTCCACCGTTCCGGTAATCAACGCACTCACCGACAGGTATCATCCGTGCCAGGTGCTGGCCGACGTTCAGACATTCATCGAGCATCGCGGCGACATCGGCGGCGCGAAGGTTGCCTGGGTCGGAGACGGCAACAACATGTGCAACTCGTTCATCAATGCGGCCCGCTTACTTCGCTTCAATTTGAGCGTCGCCTGTCCCGCCGGTTACGAACCGGACCAGGAGCTGGCAAAGCTCGCGGGCGACCGAGTAATTGTCAGTCACGATCCAAAGGCGGCGGTCGATGGTGCCGATCTTGTGGTCACCGACGTGTGGGCGAGCATGGGTCAGGAAACGGAGCAGCGCGCCCGAATGGACGCTTTCGAAGGATTCCAGGTCAATTCAAAACTGATGTCTGGAGCTAAATCAGATGCGTTGGTTATGCACTGCTTGCCGGCCCACCGCGGCGAGGAAATCGCTGCAGATGTCATCGATGGACCCAACAGCGTGGTTTGGGACGAAGCTGAGAATCGACTCCACGCGCAGAAAGCGCTGATGGAGTTCTTGCTCCTGGCATGAAGAATTGACCGCCGCCGATGAGTGCCCTGCTGGAGGTTAGAAACGTCGACGTAAGCTACGGAAAGAAAACCGTGCTCCATGACGTTTCGCTACACGTCAATCGCGGTAATTTTGCCTGTCTTCTCGGTCCGAGCGGCTGTGGCAAAACCACGGCGCTGCGCGCCATTGCCGGATTCGAACGCGTCGACCGTGGCGAAATTCGTTTGCGCGGAAACGTCGTGTCCCGCCAAGGTTCGAGCATGCCACCAGAGAACAGAAAAGTTGGCATGGTGTTCCAAGAAGACGCTTTGTTTCCGCATCTCACCGTGGAGGGGAACATCGCCTTCGGGCTCAAGAAACGCGAGCGCCGGCAGCGTTCCAGCATGGTTGAGGAAATGCTTGATGTGGTCGGTCTCAAAGGTCTGGGAGATCGTTTCGTGCACGAGCTCTCCGGGGGGCAGCAGCAGCGCGTCGCTTTGGCCCGGGCCCTGGCACCGGCTCCGGACGTGGTGCTGATGGACGAGCCTTTCTCCAGCCTGGACGTGGATCTGCGCGCTCGTTTGGGCGACGAAGTCAAAGACATCCTAAAGCAGCGGGGCGTCACCACCATACTCGTCACCCACGATCAGAACGAGGCCTTCGCGCTGGCGGATCACATCGGAGTGATGCGTGATGGGCGCGTATTGCAGTGGGACACCGCGTACAATCTGTACCACGAGCCTGCGGATCGTTTCATTGCGCGATTTGTAGGTCAGGGAGTATTTCTGCGGGGAACGCTCATCGGGCCCGACGCTGTCGACACGGAGCTCGGCGTGATTCGAGGAAACAGGGCCTACAGCTGGCCCAGGGGCAGCAAGGTCGACGTGCTTTTGCGCCCCGACGACATCCTTCCCGATCCCGAGGGCGAGGTCTCGGCAAGGGTTGTCAGCCGCGCGTTCAAGGGAGCGCAAATACTCTACGGGCTTAAGTTGCCTACAGGCAGTTCGGTGTTGTCACTGTTTCCCAGCCACTTTAATTACGAAACCGGAGAGACTGTAAACATTCGTCTGGCGGTGGATCACCTGGTCGCGTTCCCGGTCCACTGAAACATGCGGATCCTTCTTAGTAACGACGATGGGTACCGAGCGCCGGGCCTCAATTGTCTCGCCGAGGCCTTGCGCGATACCGGCGAGATCCACGTGGTCGCTCCGGAGCGTGACCGCAGCGGCGCGAGCAACTCTTTGACGCTCGATTATCCCCTGCGGCCTCGGCGCGCCGACAACGGCTTCGTATTCGTCGACGGCACGCCAACGGACTGCGTTCATCTGGCCGTGACGGGATTGCTCGAGCATGAACCGGATATCGTCATCTCCGGCATCAACTCCGGCGCAAATCTCGGTGACGATGTCATCTATTCGGGTACGGTGGCCGCTGCCATGGAGGGACGTTTCTTAGGACTTCCCGCGATTGCGGTGTCACTGGTGATTAACGAGGACGAGCATTTCGAAACCGCAGCAGCCGTGGTCAAAGCCCTGCTCAAGCGCATGCCGTCTAATCCTCTTCCCGCCGATACCATACTTAACATCAACGTCCCCGATCTGCCGATTTCTAAAGTGTCGGGCATTGAAGTCACGCGTCTCGGCCACCGCCATAAGGCTGAGCCCGTGGTCCGCACGCTCGACCCCAGGGGACGGCCGGTTTACTGGGTAGGTTCGCCCGGAGGCGAGCAGGACGCCGGACCCGGCACCGACTTTCACGCGGTCCGCTGCGGCCGCATTTCGGTAACGCCGCTTCAGGTGGACCTGACCCGTCACGGGGCGCTGAGCATGACCGCGAGCTGGGTGGAAGAGATTCTCATAGCATGAGGGACCGCTTCAATGGAATAGGCATGACTTCCCGTCGCACCCGCGGCCGGCTGGTCGAACGCCTTCGCGCCGAGGGGATTCGTGACGAAAGGGTCTTGGACGCGATACGCGAGGTGCCGCGACACATTTTTGTCGATGAGGCGCTTTCAAGTCGCGCATACGAAGACACTGCACTTCCCATCGGCGCAGGGCAAACCATTTCTCAACCCTACGTCGTGGCGCGAATGACGGAGGCGCTTGTAGCCGGAGGCTTGCTGGATCGGGTGCTCGAAATTGGTACCGGATGCGGGTACCAGACCGCGATTCTTTCCCGCTTCGCCGCCGAGGTATACAGCATCGAGCGCATTCAAAGCCTGCTCGGCCAGGCGCGTCAGCGCATGCACGACCTGAAAATCCTCAACGTTCACATGCGACACGGAGACGGCGAAAAAGGTTGGCCAGAGCACGCGCCCTACGACGGCATACTGGTCGCCGCCGCTCCAGCGAGCATTCCGTCGGCCCTCATCGATCAGCTCGGCGACGGGGGTCGGCTGGTCATTCCCCTGGGACACGGAAACGCTCAAGACCTCAAGCTCATCACGCGCTCGGGCGATGAGTTCGAAGAGCAGATCCTTGAGCGCGTCGCGTTCGTGCCGATGGTTTCCGGTCTTGGGTGATGTCGTTGCGCGAGCTGACGAGAAATCATTATCTCGTTGCCTCGCTGTTGCTGGCCGCGCAGCTGGTTGGTTGCGGAGGTAGAAGCCTGGCTCCCGTGGAGAGCTACGCCTACTATCAAAAGCCGAGGAGCAACTCCTACACCGTGAGCCACGGGGACACCCTCTATTCCATAGCATGGGCTTACGGCGTCGACTACCGTGACCTCGCAGCCCACAACGGGATCTACGAACCGTTTACTATCTATCCCGGCCAACGTCTGAACGTCAGTCTTGATGCTAAAAGTCGCGTCAGCAACGACTCGAGGCAGGGCCCCGGCGCGCCGACCCGCAGCCTCGGCATCGAGCCTGAGGAGAAGGCGCGCGCGTCTTCACCGGCGAAAGCGACGGCGAAGCCGTCTCCCCCGGCGCCAAGCCCGGCACCGAAACGAAGCGCGGCATCTTCCACTCGCAAACAGGCATCCGCGACGCGAGGGACAAAAATCAAACGATGGGCGTGGCCGGCAAAGGGACAGATTGTGACGGACTTCGCATCGTCGGGGCGAAAAGGCGTAGATATTTCAGGAAGACTCGGTCAGCCTGTGATGGCTGCCGCGGACGGCAGAGTGGTGTATGCTGGAGGTGGACTCAGAGGGTATGGCGAGCTTATCATCGTCAAACACAACAAGAGATACCTGAGCGCTTATGCCCACAACAACCGTATACTGGTCAAGGAAGGAGACGAAGTAAAAATCGGTCAGCGCATTGCCGAGATGGGTAGCACTGGAACCGAAAGCGTGAGACTTCACTTTGAAATAAGGCGGGATGGAAAACCCGTCAACCCCGTCCGATACCTTCCCAGGTGACATAACAGGGGAACGTGAGTGACGAAGCAACGCGAAGTTGTCGGCGAGGAACCCGAGCAGCTTCTGGAAGACGAAGACCAGTATTCCGAGGATACCGGCGAGGAACTGGAAGACTCTGAGGATTTGGAAGACTCGGCAGCGGCCGAGGAATCCGAAGACTTGGAGGAATCCAAGACCGTTAAGCCTCCCAAACGTAAGGCGGGCAAGAAGACCCGTGCTCGCCGTAAAGCCCCCGACCGGGAGATGGACGCCACTCGCTTGTACTTGAGCGAGATCGGCTTCTCACCCCTCCTCACCGCCGAAGAAGAGGTTCATTTCGCGAGACTTGCGCTGCGGGGCTCCGAGGAGGCCCGGCACCGCATGATCGAGAGCAATCTGCGCCTGGTGGTGAAGATTGCCCGCCGATACATGAACCGGGGTCTGGCCCTTCTGGATTTGATCGAGGAAGGCAATCTCGGCCTCATTCGCGCAGTAGAAAAGTTCGATCCGGAGCGCGGGTTTCGATTTTCGACCTATGCCACCTGGTGGATCCGCCAGACCATTGAGCGCGCGCTCATGAATCAGACGCGCACTATTCGGCTGCCGATCCATGTGGTCAAAGAAATAAACGTATACCTTCGCGCCGCCCGGCGACTCGCACAAACTCTCGACAGGGAGCCCACTCCGGAAGACGTTGCTGAGATGCTGGACAAGCCCATCGATGAGGTGAAGCGAATGCTCGGTCTCAATGAGCGCGTCACCTCAGTTGATACTCCCAGGGCCCACGACACCGATAAATCGCTGCTGGATTCTATCCCGGACGAACAAAATACCGATCCGTCCGTACTGCTGCAGGACAGCGACGTCCAGGCGCACATTGACCTTTGGCTCGCCAAGCTCAACGACAAGCAACGCGCGGTAGTCGAACGACGCTTCGGGCTCTACGGTCGCGAAATCGCGACTCTGGAGGAGGTGGGAAATGAGCTTGGCGTGACCCGAGAGCGGGTGCGTCAGATTCAGATCGAGGCGCTCAGGCGTTTGCGGGAAATCCTGGAGCGCGAGGGTTTCTCCTTCGACACGGTATTTGAGTGAGGGGCGGTATTCTCTTCCACGCTTCAATCGGAAATAGGCAACAGCATGGCGGCAACGGTGCGTCCTTCCGCCATGAGTATGTTGTACGTTCTGCAGGCGGCGGCGGTATCCATGATCTCGAGTCCGATGCCGCGCGAGGCGAACCGGGCGACGAGATCGTCGCGAGGAAATTGTTGCGATGCACCAGTGCCGAGCAGCGCGACCTCGATCTCGATCTCATCGAGCAGACGGAAGCAGGCCGAGGAAACCTCGGAGAAATCATCAGGCGCCCAGTCCACGACCAGCCGGGTTGGCGTCACCACTACGCTGCGGGCGATGCGTACCTCGTTCACGGCCACATATCCCAATCCGTATCCGGTGATCCGATTGGAACTCGCAATCTGTTCGCTGTGAAGCTTCATTTCCTTTTGCACCTGCTGTCCGAACGGTTCGGCAAGCACCGGTTCCGGCCGCGAAAAAGGCATGTCTCGCAGCCGTTGTTCTCAAAAGCATTCGTGAGTTTGCCCAAGATCCTGCGGCTGGCGCGCAGCCATTACAAGAGCTGCGTTTCGTACTCGAAGAGGGCGTCTCTGCGCTCTGCCGCCGTGCTGCGTCATCCCTATAACCGCGCCTGTTCAATCCTTGCACGCAGACGATGTTGGGCGCATTGAGAGAGACTGAAACATGCGACTAATTCTGCTCGGGGGCCCGGGAGCCGGAAAAGGTACGCAGGCCAAATTCATTGCCGATCATTACGAAATCCCACAAATCTCCACCGGGGACATGCTGAGAGCAGCGGTCAAGGCGGGCACCAAGCTGGGCCTGCAGGCAAAGGAAATCATGGATTCCGGTGCGCTCGTATCTGATGACATCATCGTCGGACTGGTCAAGGAGCGTATCGCCAAACCTGACTGCGAGAATGGATTTTTGTTTGACGGGTTTCCACGCACCATCCCCCAGGCGGAGGCGCTGCGCGACTCCGGGGTCGTACTGCAGTACGTGGTAGAGATAGCCGTGGATGACGCCGAAATTATTCGCCGTATGAGCGGGAGGCGCGTTCACCCGGCGTCGGGCCGTAGCTACCACGTGGAGTTTAATCCGCCGCGGCAATCAGGACGCGATGACCTTACCGGAGAACCCTTGGTTCAGCGCGACGACGACCGGGAAGAGACAGTGCGCAAACGTCTGGACGTCTATCACGCCCAGACGAAACCGCTGGTCAAGTACTACTCCGACTGGGAGAAAAGCGGGGACGCGGCGGCGCCGAAATACGTGCGCGTAAACGGCATCGGAGGCGTCGATGAGGTCCGTGATCGCATATTCGCAGAGCTCGAGAAATGACCGAAATCGTTCTTGTCAGCAACAGAGAACGGGTGGGGATCGCTTACCGGAGAGCGTGTGGATCAACTCAGTAGAGGTGCGATCGAGGAGTGAGAATTCGATCCTCGAGGGCACAGATCAGGTTTCGAATTGGCAAATTTCACTGCGAGGTGAGTGCGAAATGTCTTGACCAAGCTTGAAAATTGACTAAATTACGTCTATCGATTTGCATGAGATTGATTTTTAAATCATTCGCGAGTCGAAATTTCGGTTCTTAACCCA
>JBFHVA010000049.1:0-19462 GCA_041589735.1 Gammaproteobacteria bacterium
CATCGAGCCGGTCGCGACGCGGGACCACACCGAGCGCATGTTGGCGGCTTTCGGCCATCCGGCCGAAGTGTCCGGGAAACGAATCTGGGTCGAGGGTGGCGGGCGTTTACGCGGCGCGAGTATGGAGATCCCCGCCGACATCTCCTCTGCGGCGTTCTTCATGCTTGGGGCTTCCATTGCCAAGGGCAGCGATCTGCTGCTCGAGGGCGTCGGCGTCAATCCGACCCGGATCGGCGTGATCGAGATCCTTTCCATGATGGGCGCCGAGATAGAGCTCCGGAATCCGCGCGACGCGGGCGGCGAGCCGGTGGCCGATATTCGGGTTCGCTCGACCCGGCTCAAAGGCATCGAGGTCCCGGAGCATCTGGTGCCGCTTGCGATCGACGAGTTCCCGGCGATATTCGTGGCCGCCGCCTGCGCCGAAGGCGAAACCCGGGTCACCGGTGCTTCGGAGCTGAGGGTCAAAGAGAGCGATCGCATCGCCGCCATGGCGGCGGGCCTTCAGGTACTGGGAATAGACGCCGAGCCGACCGAAGACGGCATGCGGGTCCAGGGCGGACGCATGCGGGGCGGCCGCGTCGACAGCCAGGGCGATCACCGTATCGCCATGGCCTTCGCCATGGCCGGGCTTGCGGCCGGGGAGATCGTTGTTATTGAAGACTGCGCCAACGTGGACACCTCGTTTCCTGGGTTCGCCGCATTGGCTGCTTGCGCGGGACTGAATATTCAAACCGAGGAGGCGCGCCCTGGTGGCTGAGGTTCAGAAACCTCCCGTTATTGCGATCGACGGACCCGGCGGATCCGGCAAGGGCACCGTGAGCGGCCTGCTCGCCAGGCGGCTGGGTTTTCACCTGCTGGACAGCGGCGCCCTTTATCGCCTCACTGCGCTCGCTGCCCGCGAAGCCGGAGTCGATTTAGGAAACGTCGCTGCGGTCGCCGATCTGGCCGCCGGGCTCGACGCCCGCTTTGAGGCCGGAGCTGAAAATGAGCCCGCGAGGGTGCTCCTCCACGGGCGGGACGTGGATGACGCAATGCGCAGCGAAAGCTGTGGAAATGACGCCTCCGTGGTCGCCGCCTACCCCGAGGTCCGGCAGGCGCTGATCGGCTGCCAGCGGGCATTCCGGCGTCCTCCGGGGCTGGTTGCCGACGGGCGCGACATGGGCAGCGTGGTGTTTCCCGACGCCGCGGTGAAGATTTTTTTAACCGCGACTCCAGAGGAGCGCGCCCGGAGGCGTCATAAACAGTTGATAGCAAAGGGAATAAATGGTAACTTCACCGCCCTTGTGCGGGAGATAGAAACGCGTGATGAGCGCGACAGGAATCGCGCTGTCGCTCCCCTCAAACCGGCTGACGACGCTGTCGTCGTCGACACTAGCGGGCACGATATCGATTCAGTTTTCAAACGCGTGCTGGATATCGTGACATCAAGTGGTCTAATAGATCCCCGTCGCTGAATTCAGCGCATCGAAGAGTCGGATTGTTACATCACGGACGCGGCCCGAGCCCGGGGGACCGCAGTATGTCCGTTTTTTTTAATCAACCTGGTGAAATCGGGCAGCCGTTGGCCCTCAATTTTATGGAAAGTTTTGCAGAACTGCTTGAGCAGAGTGAAGTAGAGAAGAAGATGAAACCCGGTGCCATCATTACTGGCACCGTCGTGGAAGTCGGCCCCGAATACGTCACCGTCAACGCCGGCCTTAAATCCGAGTCAACCATCCCTTTAGAACAGTTCAGAGACGAAAGGGGCGCCGTCGAAGTCAACGTCGGCGATGAAGTGGAAGTTGCACTGGATACCGTCGAAGACGGTTTCGGCGCCACCAAGCTTTCAAGAGAAAAGGCCAAACGCGCAAAAGCGTGGAGGCGGCTCGAAGAAGCCTTCGAAGAATCCGAAACCATTACCGGAATTATCAACGGTAAAGTCAAAGGCGGATTCACCGTCGAAATCGCGGACATTCGAGCGTTCCTGCCGGGATCACTGGTAGACGTGCGTCCCGTTCGTGACACTTCCTATCTCGAAGGCAAGCCACTTGAGTTCAAAGTCATCAAGCTTGATCGCCGGCGCAACAACGTAGTCGTGTCCCGCCGCGCGGTGGTCGAAGAAGAGAGTTCGGCGGAGCGCGACGCGCTGCTGGAGAACCTCCAGGAAGGCGCGGTCGTCAAGGGCGTGGTCAAGAACCTCACCGACTACGGTGCGTTCGTCGATCTCGGCGGCATAGACGGACTGCTTCACATCACCGATATGGCGTGGAAGCGGGTAAAGCATCCGACCGAGGTGGTCAACGTCGGCGACGAGATCGAGGTCAAGGTGCTGAAGTTCGATCGCGAGCGCAACCGGGTTTCGCTAGGACTCAAGCAGCTTGGCGCAGATCCCTGGGTCGACATCGCGCGCCGCTATCCCGAGAGCACCCGGATTTTCGGCAAGGTCACCAACATTGCCGACTACGGATGCTTCGTCGAGATCGAGGAGGGCGTCGAAGGTCTGGTGCACGTTTCCGAGATGGACTGGACCAACAAGAACATTCATCCCACAAAAGTCGTTCAGCTCGGCGATGAGATCGAAGTTATGGTTCTCGACATCGACGAGGAGCGTCGGAGAATTTCGCTGGGCATCAAGCAGTGCACGGCGAATCCGTGGGAAGAGTTTGCCGCCGGTTACAAGAAGGGCGACCACGTTACCGGAAAGATCAAGTCGATCACCGATTTCGGTGTTTTCGTGGGGCTGGACGGCGGCATCGACGGGCTGGTACATCTTTCCGACCTGTCGTGGAACGAAACCGGTGACGACACGATTCGCAAGTTCAAGAAAGGCGAAGAGCTGGAAACGGTGGTTCTTTCTGTAGACGCCGAGCGGGAGCGAATTTCATTAGGCGTCAAACAGCTGGACAAGGATCCCTTCTCCGCCTTTCTCGCCACCTACCCCAAAGGCAGCATCGTCGAAGGCGAAGTTGCCGAAGTGGATGCCAAGGGCGCGGTCATTCAGCTCATGGACGGGGTCGAGGGCCACCTCCGTGCCTCCGAGCTCTCCAGGGATCGAGTTGAGGATGCGCGCACCGTGCTCAAATTGGGTGAGCGTATTGAGGCGAAGTTCATAGGCGTAGACAGGAAGAAGCGCACCATCTCACTCTCCGTAAAGGCCAAAGAGAGCGATGAAGAGGCCGCTGCGGTCGAGGAGTACACGTCCGCTACCGGAAGTGGCGGTACGAGCCTCGGAGATATCATCAAGGAACAGATGGACAGCCACGGCGAAGAAGACAACAACAACTGACGGGACTGCAGCTAAAAACCGGCAGGTGTCCTCGCGGGCGCATTGCCAGTTGACCGGAATCACCTGAACGCGGGTCGATTGAGGCCAAGCGGTTCATGGTAGAGAGCGCATTCTCGTCCGGCCGATCGTCAGGGGAGCGGGATAATGACCAAGTCTGAACTGATAGAAAAAATTGCCCAGAAACAGTCTCAGCTTGCGTATCGAGACGTCGAGCTCGCGGTCAAGACGATCCTCGAGCACATGGCTGAGCGCCTGGCGAACGGTGAACGCATCGAGATACGCGGCTTCGGAAGTTTCTCGCTGCATTTTCGTCCCGGGCGCGTCGGGCGTAATCCGAAAACGGGTGCGCCGGTGTCTCTCCCCGCAAAGTACGTGCCCCACTTCAAACCGGGGAAGGAGCTGCGGGAGCGCGTCGATAATGCGGCCCGCGTCGAGCGGCAAAGCAAAAAGCCGGAGACGGTTGCGGCCGGCGGCGGAGAGGACTGAGCGGTATCGGCGGGCGGACCCCGGGCGTAGATCCGAGCGCCGGTCGGCGGCCGGGCAACCCAAGACAACGGCATGTTTCCGCAGGCGCGGGACGTGCCGTTTTTGTTTTGTGCCAGGGACGCCATGCGTAACCTGGCTCGGCTATGCTAATTTCAGCGTCCGGTCAGGCGGCCGCGGGCCGGCTGACCAGGGAAACTCGGGGAACTACACGTGAACGCGCTCAATTTTCTCTGGCTATTGCTGCCGGTCGCGGCGGCATCGGGCTGGTATCTGGCGCGCCACGTGGGTGGGCGCAACGGTATCAACAGGCCGTCAAACGGCTTGCGCTCAGACTACTTCAAGGGCATCAACTATCTCCTCAACGAACAACCCGACAAGGCGATAGAGGTCTTCATTAAAGTTCTCGAGGTCGACAGCGAGACGGTGGAGACTCACCTCGCGCTGGGCAACCTCTACCGGCGCCGCGGAGAGGTGGACCGCGCCATCCGGATTCATCAAAACCTGATCGCCCGGGACACCTTGAGCCCGGAGCAGCGCAACGAAGCGTTACTGGAGCTGGGCCAGGACTATTTGAGCGCGGGACTGCTGGACCGGGCCGAAGATCTTTTTCAAGAGCTTGCGGAGACGGACCTGTACCGCGTGCAGGCGCTACGCCAGCTCATCGACATCTACGAGCAGGAAAAGGACTGGGACAAGGCCGTTGTCTCCGCGCGTAGAATGGAGAAGCTGACCGGCAACCAGCTGGGCGGCGTGATTTCCCATTACCATTGCGAGCTGGCGGAGCAGGAGCGGCAGTCGGGAAACGTCCAGGGCGCCCTCAAAGCAGTGCAAAAGGCACTGGATTCACACCGTGGTTGCGTGCGCGCGAGCCTGCTGGAAGGCGACATCCTGTTTCAGAGTGGAGACTACGAACGCGCCATTCGTGCCTACCAGCGGATCGAAGAGCAGAATCCCGACTATCTGCCGGAGACCGTGGAGCGTATCCACAAATGTTACAACGCCCTTGGCCGTTCCGGAGACGTGGACTCCTACCTGAATCGACTGATGGACAGATACGGCTGGATCACCGCGACGCTGGCGCTGGCCGAGATCCGGCAGAAGGAGCAGGGCGTTCACTCGGCGATTGAGTTCATGGCCAACCAGCTTACGCGGCGAACCTCGGTGCGTGGACTAGATCGACTGCTTCAGCTCGAGCTGGAAGAGGCGGACGAAGGATCGACTCAGCATCTGCGCATTTTGAAAGATCTGACCAGCGAGTTGCTTCAGGATCGGCCGGTTTACAAATGCACGCACTGCGGTTTTCCCGCAAAATCGATTCACTGGCAGTGCCCGAGCTGCAAGCACTGGAATACGATCATGCCGATAAAGGGTGTGGAGGGAGAGTAGATGGTAGTCGGTAGATGGTAGATGGGAAGAGCAGGGAGTCTAAATAATGCGCCCCCATCCACCGCCTGCCATCTGCCATATTCCGACATACGATCTTGGATCTAAATAGCCTTTGAACCTTCGCACTGTACTCCCATCGATTTCATTCCAGCGACGCTAATGTCCCCCAAACCTCCCCGCATCATCGTCGCACTGGACGTTTCGACCCAGGAGGATGCGCTGGCGTTGGCGTCGCACCTTGATCCTCGGCTCTGCCGGGTGAAAGTGGGCAAGGAGCTGTTTACCCGTATCGGGCCGCGGGTGATAGAAGCGCTGCAAAACCGTGGCTTCAGCGTGTTCCTGGATCTCAAGTTTCACGACATTCCCAACACCGTGGCCGGCGCGTGCCGCGCCGCTGCGGCGCTCGAAGTGTGGATGGTCAACGTTCACGCATCCGGCGGGCGAAAGATGATGGAAGCCGCACGGGAAGCAGTGGAGGCCTCAACGGCCCGGCCGCTGCTCACGGCGGTCACGGTCCTGACCAGCCTGGATGCGGAAGATCTGGCCGCAATCGGGTTCGGCGGCTCGCCCGGGACCCAGGTCGTCAATCTGGCGCAGCTTGCCGAGAAGTCGGGTCTAGATGGCGTGGTCTGCTCGCCGCAGGAGCTCGAAGGCCTCAAAGGGCGCGTGCCGGACGATTTTCTCCGCGTCACTCCCGGGATCCGCGCTCCCGACTCGGCGAAGGGAGATCAAAAGCGGATCATGACGCCGGCGAAGGCGATGAAACTCGGGGCCCACTATCTGGTCATCGGGCGGCCGGTCACGCAAGCTGCGGACCCGTCTGCGGCGCTTCAGGCGATCGCCGAAAAAATTGGAGGGACCGGCACTTCCTAGCTGAGAGTGGCGCGGCCTCTGGTCAAATCGTCTTTACCAGTACCTTCGAATTTCTCTGATAGTTGTAAAGCGACTTTCGCTCCACCGGAAGATCTTCGATTGCGCTGTCCACGAAGCCGCGTTCCTTGAACCAGTGCGAAGTCTGCGTCGTGAGCACAAAAAGTTGCTTCGCGCCTTGGCCGCGGGCCTCGCTTTCGATCGCGTTGAGCAGCGCGTCGCCGCGGCCGCCGTTTCGATAGTCGTCGTGCACCGCAAGGCACGCCAGCTCCATCGCGTTGCCCTCGTTGAATGGATAAGCGGCGGCACAGGCGACGATAGCACCGTCGCGTTCGACCACGTGAAAATGCCCGATTTCCGTTTCCAGTTTTTCCCGCGACCGGCGCACCAGCACGCCCTCGCTTTCCAGCGGCTGGATCAGCTCGAGGATGCCGCCGACGTCGTCCACGTTCGCCCGGCGTATGGCGTCATAGGCGTCGGCGTTGACCATGGCGCCGACGCCGTCGCGGGTGAACAGCTCGAGCAAAATCGCGCCGTCGATGTTCTGGTCCAGCAAATGCACCCGACTGACGCCGTTTCTGCACGCGCGCACCGCGTGGCTGAGCTGGGAAAGCGCCGGATCGTCCAAGGGCAGGGACGTTCGAATCCGCGCCAGGAGCTCACTGGCCTCGGCGAGGCTGAGCTCAGCGGGTATCGGTTCAGACTCTCCGGAGAGCGTCGCCGCCTTGCCCAAAAACAGCAGCTTGGCGGCACGCAGCTCTATGGCAACCGCCGTTGCGACGTCCTCGGCGAGAACGTTGAACACTTCACCGGTGGGGGAGCAGCCGAGCGGAGACAGCAGCACCACCGCACCGGATTCGAGATTGGATCGAATGGCGTCGCCGTCAATGCGGCGCACTTCACCTGTATATCGGAAATCGACGCCATCACGCACACCGAGTGGACGGGCGGTGACAAAGTTTCCCGACACTACTCGAAGGCGCGCGCCCGCCATGGGGGAGTTGGGCAGTCCCATGGAGAGTCGCGACTCCACTTCCAGACGAACCACGCCCACGGCCTCCTTGACCGCCTCCAGTGCGGGGGCGTCCGTGACCCGCATGCCGCAGGCGTAAGCGGGCTTTAGCCCCGAAGCTGAAAGCCGCTGCTCGATCTGCGGCCTTGCGCCGTGGACGATCACCAGTCTCACGCCGAGGCTGTTGAGCAGCGCGACGTCGTGAATGAACCCGGAAAATTGCTCCGATCCAATGACCTCGCCATCAAACTGGATGACGAAGATCCGATTCCTGTGGGCGTTGATGTACGGCGCGGAGTTGCGAAACCAGGCGACGTAATCTTGCTCGGTGCTCATGAGTAAAGAGGGTCCAAAAAAGGCGCGGAATTATATCAGCCCGAGGGCGTCAGAGAGCACACAGGAGGGAACGCGGTGGCCTGTTCATCGCGGAATAAGCCATTGAAATCCCATATCCGGCATGGGAAATACGGTAGGTGTAGCCTGGAAAGCTGCGCCATTCCGAGGCGACGCTTGTCTGTCACATTGTCGCGTTTATACTGACGCGCTTTTCGTTCCCTCTGCCGGCGATCGCTTCCCGTAGATAAAGGCGGCGCGCCGTGCAGTCCCAAACGATGGATGTAACAAATGATCGCGAGGATCGTGCTCGTACTAGTTGCTCTCGCCGCCATCTTCGGCGGTATTTTCGGCTGGAAATACAAACAGATACAGGATGCCTCGTCGCGCCAGGGACCGCCGCCGCCAGCCACGGTAGCGGCTGCGGAAGTCACCACCGAGCGGTGGGATCGCTATCTCACCTCGGTGGGCAGCCTGGTGGCGAGTCGGGGTGTCTACGTCACCACCGAGGTGGCGGGCCAGGTGGAGACGATCAGCTTCGAGTCCGGCCAGGCGGTGGCGGCCGGCGTGCCTCTGGTGCAGCTTGACGCTTCCGTGGATCAGGCCGACCTGGAGGGTCTAGCGGCGGAGGCCAAACTCGCGGAGGTGGAGTTCCGCCGCGGCGAGGAACTGCTGGAAAAGCGCAACATTTCCAGATCTGAGTACGATCGGCTGCAGGCCCAGCTGGCCTTCGCCCGCGCACAGGTGGCGGCCAAACGCGCCCAGATCAATGAAAAAACCATCCGCGCTCCTTTCGACGGATTGCTCGGTATCCGTCAGGTGGATGTGGGCGAATACCTGGCGCCGGGTGCGCGCATCGTCCTGCTTCAAGACCTGTCTCCGATCTTCGTCGACTACACCCTGCCGGAGCGATATGTCGACATGCTGGCCCCCGGACTCTCGGTGGAGGTGACGGTGCAGGGATACGGGGATGAAATTTTCCACGGCCGCGTCAGCGCCCAGGACCCGGGAGTCGACCCCGGAACCCGGGCGTTGCGGATTCGGGCCACCCTGGACAATCCCACCGGCCGCCTCCGGGCCGGCATGTTCGCCGAGGTGAAAACCCTGGTGGGCGAGAGCCGCGGCGTGATGACGCTGCCGCGCACGGCGATCGCGTTCGCGCCTTACGGAGACACCGTATTCAAGATCCTCGAAAAGGACGGGCAGCCCGTGGTACAGCGGATCCCGGTGAAAACCGGCGAGGATCGCGGTAACAAGGTGGAGATCCTCGACGGGCTTGCCAGCGGCGACCGGGTGGTGAATGCGGGCCAGCTCAAGCTGCGCAACGGGCAGGTGATTCAGATCGATAACAGAGTGGTGCTGGACGGCCAGCTAAGCGCGCCGTGAAGTTTACCGACATTTTCATTCACCGTCCGGTGCTGGCCAGTGTCGTCAGCCTGCTGATCCTGGTTCTGGGCCTGCGCTCCATCCTCGATCTCGAGGTGCGGGAGTATCCGGAGACCCTGAATACCGTGGTCACCGTCACCACGGCATTTCCTGGCGCCAGCAGTGAATTGATCAAGGGGTTTATTACCACGCCGCTGCAGCAGGCCATTGCGGAGGCAAACGGAATTGATTACCTGAGCGCGTCCAGCACCCAGGGCGTTTCGGTCATTGAAGCCCACATGGAGTTGAACTACGACGCCAACGCCGCGGTGTCGGAAATCCAGGCCAAGGTCGCGAGCCAGCGAAACGTGCTGCCCGAAGAGGCCGAGGATCCGGTCATCGACTCCACCACGGGCGACACCACCGCGCTCATGTATCTCGCCTTTTACAGCGAGACCATGACGCCCTCCCAGATCACCGACTATCTCCTGCGCGTGGTGCAGCCCAAGCTTCAGGCGGTTCCGGGGGTGGCCAAAGCGCGGCTTATCGGTAACAAAACCTATGCGCTGAGGGTCTGGCTGGATCCCCGCCGCATGGCTGCGATCGGCGTCACCGCGGCGGACGTCGCCGACGTGCTTCAGGCCAATAACTATCAGGCGGCGGTGGGCAGCTCCAAAGGCGCGTACGTCAGCATCGACCTTGGGGCTACTACCGACGTTGGCCGCGAGGCGGAATTCAAAAAGCTGGTGGTCAAATCCGGGGGCGGCGCGCTGGTCCGCATCGAGGATATTGCGAGCGCGGAGCTGGGATCCGAAACCTACGACTCCATCAGTCTGTATAAGGACAAGACCTCAATTTATGCGGGCATTGAGCCGGTGCCGGGTGCCAACCCGCTCACCGTCGCCAAGCGCGTTCACGCGATCATTCCGGAGATTCGAAGCCAGTTTCCGGAAGGACTCTTGCTCCGGATTCCTTACGACGCCAGCGTTTTCATTCAGGACTCCATCAACGAGGTATTCAAGACCTTGGCGGAAGCGGTGGCCATCGTTCTGCTGATCATCTTTCTCTCCCTGGGGTCGCTGCGCGCTGCGTTGATTCCGTCGGTTGCGGTGCCGTTGTCCCTCATCGGTGGCGCGTTCATCATGCTGCTGCTCGGATATTCCATAAATCTTCTGACTCTGCTTGCCATGGTGTTGGCCATCGGGCTGGTGGTGGATGACGCCATCATCGTGGTGGAAAACGTTCACCGTCACGTAGTGGGCGGCATGTCGCCGAATGAGGCCGCGCTCAAGGGCGCGCGCGAGCTGGCGCTGCCGATTATCGCCATGACCACCACCCTGGTGGCGGTGTACGCGCCCATCGGTTTCATGGGCGGCCTGGTGGGGACCTTGTTCACGGAATTCGCGTTCACCCTTGCCGGCGCGGTCCTTGTTTCGGGCATCGTGGCGCTGACGCTGTCGCCGATGCTGTCGGCGAAAGTGCTGAAAAAAGAGGGCGGGCGTTTCGAGCACGCTGTGGAAAGATTTTTCGAAGGTCTTTCACAATATTTTCTGCGACGGCTTCGTGGGGCGCTGGACTATCTTCCTGCAACGCTGCTGTTCGGGTTTGCCATTCTGTTCAGCATTTACTTTCTGTTTGCTTTCAGTCAGAACGAGCTGGCGCCGGACGAGGACCAGAGCATCCTGTTCTTCGCCGCAACCGCGCCGCAGACTGCGACCATCGAATACGACCGCCTCTACACGGCGCAGATCCACGACGCTTTCGAGTCGATTCCCGAATACGACGAGAGCTTCTTTCTGCTCGGCATGGGCGGCAACCCGAGCTCCATCTTTGGCGGCTTCAAGATGCCCCCGCCCACCCAGCGGGAGCGGTCGCAGATGGTGGTGCAGCCCGAGCTGCAGGCGAAGCTCTCGAAAATCGCCGGGCTGCAGATCGCTGCGTTTCCCCGGCCGAGCCTTCCGGGTTCCGGTGGGGGTCTGCCGGTTCAATTCGTAATCACTTCCGATGCTTCCTACGAGCGTCTGGACGAGGCGGCGGACGCGCTTATCGGCCAGGCGATGCAGAGCGGAAATTTCATATTTCTCAAGAAATCCGTGGAGTTCTCGCGCCCCAGAACCACGGTTGTAGTCGATCGCAACCGAGCCGGGGATCTTGGAATCAGTATGCGAGAGATCGGGCGTAACCTGTCGACCATGCTCGGCGGCGGCAACGTGAACCGCTTCAGCTTGGAGGGACGCAGCTACAAAGTGATCCCCCAGGTGGATCGGCGGTTCCGCTTGAGCCCAAAGATGCTGGAAGATTATTACCTGCGATCGGATTCGGGCGAGCTGGTTCCCATGTCCGCCATTGTTCGCCTCGAGCGGGACGTCGAGCCGAGCAAGCGCAGTCAGTTTCAGCAGCTCAACTCGCTCACCGTCGAAGGTGTGATGACGCCGGGTGTAACGCTGGGCGACGCGCTCGCTTATCTCGAAAACCAGGCGCGCGAGACCTTTCCCCAGGGATTCAGCTGGGATTACACCGGCGCCTCGCGCCAATATGCGGAGCAGGGCGGCGCCCTCATCATCACCTTTTTTCTCTCATTGTTCGTGATCTATCTGGTGCTGGCGGGTCAGTTCGAAAGCTGGCGGGATCCGGTGATCATTCTGGTGTCCGTGCCCATGTCTATAGCTGGTGCGCTCGCCTTCATCACGCTTGGCTTCGCGACATTGAACATCTATACCCAGGTGGGATTGATTACACTCATCGGGCTGATTGCGAAAAACGGCATTCTCATTGTCGAGTTCGCCAATCAGCTTCAGATACGCGAGGGCCTTTCGAAGCGAAAAGCGGTGGAGCAGGCGGCGACCGTGCGGCTGCGTCCCATCCTGATGACCACCGTCGCCATGTTGATGGCGATGGTGCCGCTGCTGACCGCGACCGGCCCCGGAGCAGTGAGCCGTTTTCACATCGGCCTGGTAATCACCACGGGCTTAGGGATTGGCACCTTGTTCACGCTGTTCGTGGTACCGGCGGTGTACGTGCTGATGGCCAGGGACCGCAATGCGGAAGCGCGGAAAACTGGAAGCGAAGTTCCGGCGACTGCAACCTGACGGGTGTCCGCCACATAACCTTGGCGGGAGCTCGCTTGCAAGCGAACCTAGCAGAGTATTAACCAGTTCGCGCCCCTTCTTTCAGTCCTCGGGTGCACCGTGCGTACCCCTTTTACTGCGTCATTCCCGCGAATGCGGGAATCGGGTGAAAGAATCAGGGCGCGTGTAGCGCGACCTGCAAATTTTCACAGGCAGGTATCGCCCACCGTATGCGTGAATACTGTCGTTTCCACAGCGGCCTGATTTAAGCAATCGCGGGCGAGCCCGCGCCTGCTTGGATTAACGCCCCGTTTGCCGTCAATTTTCCAGCACCAGCGTATCCGTCGGTGCCCAGCTCACCCAAAGGCGTTCTCCAGCTCGATACCGTGTCACGCTGCGGGAGTCGTTTTGCAGCGTCACGGCGATACGGACGCCGCCGTCGGTGGTAAGGAAGAGATGACTCTCGCTGCCGTGATAGGCGATGTTGTCGAGCCTGGCCTCGAAGGCGACGGTCTCCGACCGCGGGTGCTCCGCAGAGACTTTCACCTTCTCCGGCCTTACGGCAATTCCGATCTCGCCGCTCAGACACTTGCCCTGGGGCAGGCGAACGGCGCCTAAGCCTTCCACGTCGATTTCGCTGTTATCGTTGGCACCACGCCTAACGCGGCCCTGGAACAGATTCATCTTGCCGATAAAGTCGGCCACGAAACGCGAGCTCGGAAACTCGTACAGCTCCTCCGGCGGCGCCACCTGGCGCACCCGGCCGCTGTCCATGACCGCAATTCGATCCGCCATGGACAGCGCCTCGTCCTGGTCGTGGGTCACGATGACGAAAGTGATCCCGACGGCGTGCTGAAGACCCACCAGCTCGAGCTGCATCGCTTCGCGCAGCTTTGCGTCCAGGGCCGACAGCGGTTCGTCCAGCAAAAGCACCTTGGGCTTTTTTACCAGCGCCCGGGCCAGCGCCACCCGCTGGCGTTGACCACCTGAAAGCTGGTCCGGCTTGCGTTCGCCGTAGCCTTCGAGCTGAACCAGCGTCAGTGCCTCCTCCACACGCGAGGAGATTTCTGCTTTTGGCGTGCCCGTAACCTTGAGCCCGTAGCCCACGTTTTCCGCCACCGTCATGTGCGGAAACACGGCGTAGGACTGGAACACCATGTTGACGTCGCGGCGGTTGGGCGGCACGCCGGCCATGTCCCGTCCGGCAATGCGCACAGCGCCGGATGTCGGCGTCTCGAAGCCGGCAAGCATCCGGAGCAAAGTCGTCTTGCCGCAGCCGGACGGACCGAGGAGAGCGAAAAACTCACCCGACTGGATGTCCAGCGACACGTCGTCCACCGCCGTCACCACGTTACCGAAGCGCTTGGTGACGCTGCGAATTTCGATGATCGGGGCGGCTTCGCCGTTCACTTTTTATCCATCCGGCCCTGGATCCATAAGGCAATGGTGGTGAGCACCACGGTGATGACGATGAGCACGGCGGAAGCGGCATTCACTTCCGGGGTGACCGAGAAACGCACCATGGAATAGACCTTGACCGGGAAGGTTACCGTATCCGGCCCGGAAGTGAAGAAAGTGATTACGAAATCGTCCAGCGAGAGGGTAAAGGCGAGCAGGCCGCCGGCCACCAGCCCCGGGCGCATGAAGGGGACAAGCACGTCGCGGAAGGTCTGCCATTCGCTCGCGCCGAGATCCTTGGCCGCCTCCTCGAGCTCGCGGTTGAAGCTCGCAAGACGCGCCCGCACTACCACGGCGACGAACGGGAAGCTGAACGAGATGTGCGCGATGGTGATCGGGGACAAATTGAGCGGCCACGGCATGCCCGACGGCCAGCCGATGCGGGCAAAGAACGCGAGCATAGCGACGCCCATGCAGATTTCCGGGATCACGATCGGTAACGCCGATGCGCCCTCGTAGGGCGCCTTGAACGGAAAGCGAAACCGCCACAGGAGTATCGCCACCATCGCGCCCAGAATAACACTCATGATGGTGCTGATGAGGGCGATGGTGAGCGAGTTGGTGAAAGCCTCAATGAGGCTCTCGTTGTTCCAGGCCTTTTCGTAATACTTGAGCGTGAAGCCGCGCCAGACGATGTTACGCCGGCTGTCGTTAAAACTGAACGCAACCAGGGTGAGTATCGGCGCGTAAAGAAAAATGAAAGTCGCGGCCAGGGTCAGTCGGATCCAGGCGCGCCGGGTGTAGTCCAGGGGGCCAATGGGATCGCGGCGTCTCACGCGGCCTCCATAGCAGATTTTCCGCGCGAGGTCAGCGCGCGCACCGCGAGGGCGAAAAAGGTGATGTACATGAGAATGAACGACAGCGCGGCGCCGAAAGGCCAGTCGTTAGCCGACTTGAACTGACGCTCGATGACGTTGGCAATCATCTGGCTGTCCGTGCCGCCCAGCAGATCCGGCGTCAGGAAGGAACCGAGCGCCGGAATAAAGGTGATGATGACGCCGGAGATAATTCCCGGCAGCGCCAGCGGTACCATGATGGAAAAAAAGGTGCGCGTCTGACCGGCCCCAAGATCGAGGCTGGCTTCCAGGTACGAGCGATCCATCCGGTCCAGCGCCGCGTAGAGCGGCAGCACCATGAAGGGGAGGTGCACATAGACCAGCCCGAACACCACGGCAAAATTGTTGTAAAGCAACTCGAAAGGCTGGTACTGCTCGCCCAGCAGCTGATACTCGCCGAGGCCGACGAACATCAGCACCGCGTTGGCCTTCTCCCAGAACCATTCCACGGTGAAGTTCATGAAGCCCCGCGTCCTCAGCACCGCGATCAGGGCGTAGGTCCGGATCAGAAGGTTGGTCCAGAAGGGCAGGATCACCAGCAGCAGCAGGATCCCCTTCCATCGAGGCGAGGCGAAGGTGATGGCGATGGCGATCGGAAAGCCGGCGGCGAGGCAGACCGCCGTGGTGAGTCCGGCGAACCAGAACGATTTCAAGAATATCTGCAGGTAGAGAGGGTCGAGGGCGCGGGCGTAGTTGTCGAAGGTCCAGGTGATGGCAATGTCGACGATGCCCCGCTTCTCGCCGAAGCTGAACACCCAGATCAGCGTCAGAGGAATGATGAAGAACGCGAGCAGCCAGACGGTCGGCGGGATCGCAACGATCCAAAACACCAAAGGATGCTTGCGCCAGCTTTCCAAGCCAATACCCCCGGAAAAGACGGGTGGCCCGTTGCGGGCCACCCGTCGTGGATTAAATCAAGGCAGATTAATCCCTTAGGCCGCCTGGATTCGGGTCCAGGTCTCGTCGATCAGACGCTGATAGTCCTCACCCTTGTAGATGGACGCTTCGGACTTGCGCGTAACCTCGTCCGGCGGAAAGATGGCGGGGTTCTGCGAATACTCGGGTGGCAGCTTCGCCTTCGCCGCCTTGTTCGGCGTCGCGTACTGGATGAAATCGGCAATCGCCGCACCTGCGTCCGCGTCGAGGATGAAGTTGATGAACGCGTGCGCGTTGTTCGGATGCGGCGCGCCTTTGGGAATGCAAAGACAATCCTGCCACAGCAGTCCGCCTTCCTTGGGCACCGCGTAGGCGATATCGTCGTCCTCTTCCATCACCTGGAGGATGTCGCCGTTCCACTCCATGGTGAGATCCACCTCGCCGGAGGCGAGCAGATCCTGGCCATTGTCTTCGGCGAAGACTTTGATATGGGGCTTCTGCTTGATCAGCATCGTCTCGACTTTTTTGATCAACGTGGGGTCGGTGGAGTTGAGCGGTTGGCCCATGTACTTGAGCCCCATCTGAATCACCGTGCCGCCATCGGCCAGCAGCGCGATGCGACCGGAGTACTTATCCGAGTCGTAAAGCCACTTCCAGCTGTCCGGCACGTTCTTGACCTTGGATTTGCGGAAGCCGATGCCGATGGTGCCCCACATGTAGGGCAGGCTGTATTTGCGGCCCGGATCGAACTGCGCGTCGCGGAACACCGGATCGATGTTGCTGATATTCGGGATCTTGGAGTGATCGAGGG
Source organism: Gammaproteobacteria bacterium (assembly GCA_041589735.1). GTDB lineage: Bacteria > Pseudomonadota > Gammaproteobacteria > HK1 > HK1 > CAMYJH01. Next base: position 15,767 of record JBFHVA010000049.1, read on the forward strand.
GCACCAGCATGTTGGCGACGATCATACGCTCGACGTAGTCGTTGGTCGGCACGATGAGATCGTAGCCGGGATTGCCTTCCTTGAGCTTGGCGAACAGCTCGTCGTTGTCGGCAAAGAGATCCATCTTGACCTCGATGCCCGACGCCTTCTGGAAATCGTCCAGCGTGGTTTCGCCGATGTAGGTATCCCAGTTGTAGAAATTGAGCTTTTTTTCTTCGGCGGAAAAACCCTGGCGGGGCAGGAAGCTGATTCCCGCGGCAACGGCACCGATGCCGGCGAGAAAGCCCCGGCGGGACACGCCGGGTTTTGTTTTTGGTTTCATCTTCTTCTACCTCCTTGAGTAGGGAAGCGTTTTTAAAGCTGCGCGACATGCGAAACGCAGCTAGTTTCACCATGCCTTACCGACAAATCAAGGGCGCCCTTGAACGGGCCGGGGCCGGTTATAGCCCGAGATCCCTGGCCGTCAGGTCCAGGCAGTGGCGGGCCTTCTCCATAAGCTCGTCAATTTCTTCGTTTGTGATCACCAGCGGCGGGGACAGGATCATGGAATCCAGCACGGCCCGCATCACCAGGCCGTTGTCGAAGCAGTAATCCCGGCAGCGGTTACCGACGTCGCCGTCGTTTTCAAAACCTTTGCGGCGGGACTTGTCGCCGATGAGCTCGATCCCGCCCAAAAGACCGAGGCCGCGGATCTCGTCCACCAGGGGGTGGTCACCCAGCGCTTTGAGCCGTTTTTGGAAATAAGGCGCGGTTTTTTTCTTCACCCTCTCCACCACGCCCTCGTCGCGAAGCAGCCGGATGTTCTCCGCCGCCACCGCCGCCGCCGCCGGATGGCCGGAATAGGTGTAGCCGTGGAAGAACTCGCCGCCCTTCTCGGTCAAGACGTCCACCACGCGGTCGCTGACCATGACCCCGCCGATGGGCAGGTAGCCGGAGGACATGCCCTTGGCCATGGGCATGAGATCGGGCTTCAAGCCGTAGTAGTCGCTGCCGAACCACTCGCCGGTGCGGCCGAATCCGCAGATGACCTCGTCGACCACAAGCAGGATGTCGTAGTGCTCGCAGATGCGGGAGATTTCCGGCCAGTAGGTTTCCGGCGGAACGATCACCCCGCCCGCGCCCTGCACCGGCTCGCCAATAAAGGCGGCGACGTTGTCCGGGCCCACCTGGCTGATTTTTTCTTCCAGCCACCTCGCCGCCTTGCGGCCGAACTCGTCCGGCGACAGGCCGCCGCCCAGCTTGTACCAGTACGGCTGCTCGATGTGCTCGATACCGGGTATGGGCAGGCCCCCCTGGGCGTGCATGGGGGCCATGCCTCCCAGGCTCGCCGCGGCCACGGTGCTGCCGTGGTAGGCGTTCTTGCGGCTGATGATGGTGTGCCGCCAGGGTTTGCCCATGAGATCCCAGTAGCGCCGCACCATGCGCACCACGGTGTCGTTGGCCTCGGATCCGGAGTTGGTGAAGAAGACGTGATTCAGGTGCTTTGGCGTGACCTCGGCGAGGATCGCAGAAAGCGCCACCGCCGGCGGATGGGTGGTCTGAAAAAAGTTGTTGTAAAAGGGCAGCTGCTCCAGCTGGCGGCAGCCGGCTTCGATCAGCTCTTTTCGCCCGTAGCCCAGATTGACGCACCACAATCCCGCCATGCCGTCCAGAATCTTGTTGCCCTCGGAGTCCCACACGTACACCCCCTCGGCCCGGGTGATGATGCGGCTACCCTTTTTCGCCAGGGCCTTGTAGTCGGTGAACGGGTGCAGGTGGTGCGCGGTGTCCAGGCGCTGCCACTCGGCGGTGGGTCGGTTATGGGTCCTTTGAGTCACAACGGTGAATTCCGAAAAGATTTAAAAGCGAGCGGGACTATAGAGCCGCCCTTTCTAAAAGTCGATTCCGCCTCACGGATAGGGCATTGGGTTCTTTTTTCTTGCATTAGCCAAAGCGTTTTCGAACGCGGATTCAAAGAATGTGATGGGCTCAAAGATACCATTCGAACTCGCGGGAGAAGGTCTCGTCCATAAAGGCGTCGAATTCCGCCTGCTTCACCTCGGCATAGATCTTCAGGTAATCGGCGCCCAGGTAATCCGGCAGGATCTCCGCGCTTTGAATCGCGCGGATCGCGTCCCAGGGCGTTAGCGGCAGCGACGCATCCACTTCAGCGCCGGCGTTACCGGAATGCTTTTCGCCGGGATCGAGCTTTTTCTCAAGCCCGTAGTGAACCCCGGCCATCACCGCGGCCATCACCAGGTAGGGGTTGGCTTCCGCGCCCGCCACCCGGTGCTCCAGCCGCCGGCTGTCCCCGTCGTGGGCGGGCAGGCGGAAGGCGACGGAGCGGTTGTTCTCGCCCCAGTCGGTGGTCACCGGCACGAACTGATCCGGCTTGAAGCGGCGGTAAACGTTGATGTTGGGCGCGAAGATAGCCATTGCCTCCGCCATGGTGGCCTGCAAACCGGCCACCGCGTGGCCGAGGTTGGCGTCCCCGTTCTTCTCCGCGGGGTCGAATAGATTTTTTCCGCCGTCGTCTTCGAGGCTCAGGTGAATGTGCAGACCGCTCCCGGATTGATCCGCGAACGGTTTCGACATGAAGGTCGCGTCCAGGCCTTGGGATCGGGCCACCCCCTGCACCACGCGCCTCAAAAGCGCGCCGTGGTCGGCCGCGCGCACCGGATCGTCCCGGTGCTCCAGGTTGAGCTCGAACTGGCCGGCGCCGTATTCGCTGATCATGGTGCTGCTCGGTATCCCTTGCGCTTCGCAGGCGCGCTCAATAGCGGACAGCACGGCGTCGAACTCATCGAGTTTCGACAACGAGAGCACTTTTCCCTGCGATTCCCTCGCTCGGGTTCGCGGCGACGACGCGGCTTTCGGCATCACCGAGCCTTCGCGCGCGGCTTCGATCAAATAAAACTCGAGCTCCACCGCGACCACCGGTTTGACTCCCAGCGCGCTGAAGCGCGCCGCGACCTGCTTCAGCACCTGGCGGGGCTCGTACCACAGCGGCCCGCGGTCTTTGGCGCCCTGGTACTCGCACAGGACCTGGGCGCGGCCCGGACCCATCCACGGCACCGGCGCCAGCATTCCGCTCACCGGCACGGCGAATGCGTCGGGGTCGCCATCGGAAAAACCGTGGCCCATGGGATCGGCGGTGTTGCCCAGCACATCCACCAGCTGCATCGCGGCGCAAACGGGCGTACCCGTGGTGTAGAGCTTTTCCATCTGTGAGCACGGCAATCGCTTGCCGATGGCGTTGCCGCACAGATCGATGACAAAGGCATCCAGGTGGGTGGTCTCCGGATGCAGTTTCAAGAACGCGTGAAGCTCCGCCACTTCGGCGGTCTTTCGGTGTTCCATCTTTGACCTCGCGATCCAGCCCACGCGTCTTTCAGCAAACGCGCATTTGGCGGCAGAGTCATGCGGCAGCGAAAGGGCAAACGTCACCCGTTCGCCTCAAGCTCAAACGTTTAGCAGCAGATGCTCCCGCTCCCACGAGGTGATCACCCGCAGGAAGCTCAAGAACTCGGTTTCCTTGACCGCGTTGTAAGCGGTGACGAATCGATTGCCCATCACCTCGGTCAGCGGCTCGCATTCGCGCAGGTTACCCAGCGCTTCCTCCAGGCTTCGCGGCAGATCGAAGGGCAGCTCATAAGCGCTGGTCTGAAGCGGATCGGTCGGCTCCAGTCCCTGCACCATGCCGAGATAACCGCAGGC
>JBFHVA010000050.1:0-18961 GCA_041589735.1 Gammaproteobacteria bacterium
CGCCGACCATGGGCGCGCCAGCCGCCGGCTACTCGCCCATGGACGATGCGCCCGGGCGCTACGTTCACGAGCGATAATTTCTTTGCCACTATTCAGAAGGTCCGGGCCCGGCCGCGGCGGGCGCGGCGCTAATGGCGTTGGCCGGGAAGGCCCAGCATCAGCCGGAACGAGGCGCGATAGAATCGTAGCCCCTTCGCCGACGTTTCCACGAAAGGCGCGGCCGTCCTAAGCCATGACCGCCCCTCATTCAGCGGCAAGCGGCGTCAACCGCCCGTGGCACGCGCTCAAGGCCGACGAGGTCTTGAGCGCGCTCAACACATCGCGCAACGGCTTGAGTAACGCCGACGTTGTCGAACGCGCAGAACGGTACGGTCTGAATCGGTTACCTCCGCCCCAAACCCAGAGCGCTTGGCGCAGGTTTCTCGGGCAATTCCATAACGTGCTCATCTACGTGCTCCTGGGCGCCGGTCTGATCACGGTTTCGCTCGGACACTGGATTGACTCCGGCGTGATCTTCGCAGTCGTCGTCATCAATGCGCTCATTGGCTTTGTTCAGGAGGGCAAGGCCGAGAAAGCACTGGACGCGGTAAAAAAAATGCTGTCGCCCCAGGCCATAGTCATGCGCGCCGGAGAGCGAATCACTTTACCCGCGGAAGCACTGGTACCCGGAGATGTGGTGCAGGTGCAATCCGGGGACAGAGTGCCGGCGGATCTGAGGCTTTTGAGCGCGCGCAACCTCCGTATCGATGAGGCAATTCTGACCGGGGAGTCGGCGCCCGCAGATAAAACCGTTGAGGCCACTGTCGAAGATGCGCAGCTCGGCGATCGGCAATCGATAGCGTATTCGGGAACTTTCGTCACCTCCGGTCAGGGTCTAGGCATTGTTGTAGAAACTGGTAAACGCACGGAGATTGGCCGTATCAGCGAGCTGCTCGCGCGGGTGCAGCCGTTGACAACGCCCCTGATTCAAAAACTCGCGGTTTTCTCCCGCTGGCTCACCGGCGTAATCCTCGCCCTCGCTTCCCTGACTTTCCTTTTTGGAAGGTTCGCGCGCGACTACCCGGCAAGCGAAATGTTTCTTGCCGCCGTCGGCCTGGCAGTGGCGGCAATCCCGGAAGGTTTACCGGCAATTATTACGATTACGCTTGCGGTGGGCGTGCAAAGAATGGCGCGCGCCAATGCCATCATCCGCCGGCTTCCGGCGGTGGAGACCCTGGGTTCGGTAACCGTAATCTGCTCCGACAAGACCGGAACGCTCACGCGCAACGAGATGACGCTTCAGAGCATCGTTGTCAGAGGCGGAACGATTTCAGTGAGCGGCGCGGGCTACGAGCCCTACGGGGCATTCTCAAGCAACGGCGACGACATCGAGACAACCGAAGAGTCAGAGCTGGAAGCGCTTCTGCGCGCGGGAATGCTTTGTAACGATTCCAGCGTAAGAAAAAAAGACGACGGCTGGTCTGTAGACGGAGATCCCACCGAAGGCGCGCTGGTAGTCGCGGGGATGAAAGCCGGGCTTGAGAGTCGTTTCATTTCCGAGCAGTTCCCGCGCACCGACGTGATTCCCTTCGAATCCGAGCATCGGTTCATGGCCACGCTGCACCACGATCATCAGGGCAAGGCCTTCGTCTATATCAAAGGCGCGCCGGAAGTGCTGCTGCCCCGATGCAGCGGCGAACGCCATGCAGGCCAAGACGCGCCCATGGAGCCGGACTACTGGCGGGAAAAGCTCGAGAAGCTGACCAGCACGGGTCACCGTCCACTTGCGATCGCCACCAAATCGCTCACGCCCGGAAGCCAGGCGATGACCTTTGAGGATGTCGAATCAAACCTGGTGCTGCTGGGCCTCGTCGGCATCATCGATCCTCCCAGGGACGAGGCAATCCACGCCGTGGATCAGTGCCACCAGGCTGGGATTCGCGTAAAGATGATCACCGGCGACCACGCCGGCACCGCCCAGGTCATTGCCGCCCGGATGGGAATTGGAAACGGGAAAACCGCCTGCAGCGGTGACCAGCTCAGCCGGTTTGACCACGACCAATTTCGAAACGCCGCGCGGGACATAGATGTTTTTGCCCGCACCAGCCCCGAGCACAAGCTAAAGCTGGTAAGCGCACTTCAGGAGCGAAACGAAATCGTTGCCATGACCGGCGACGGGGTCAACGACGCGCCCGCGCTCAAACGCGCCAACGTCGGCGTGGCAATGGGCATCAAAGGGACGGAAGCGGCCAAGGAAGCTGCGGAAATGGTGCTTGCCGATGACAATTTCGTTTCCATCGCCCGCGCGGTGGAGGAAGGCCGCACGGTCTTCGACAACATCAAGAAGGCGATACTGTTCATACTGCCCACGAACGGTGGCGAGGCGCTGACCATCATGGCCGCCGTACTTCTGGGACGGGTGTTGCCCGTGACCGCACCGCAGATCCTGTGGGTTAACATGGTCACTGCCGTCACCCTCGCCCTTGCGCTTGCATTCGAGCCAGCCGAGTCGGACGTCATGCGGCGACCACCGCGAAAGCCTGCGGAACCGATTCTGTCCGCGTTCATGTGGTGGCGCATTTCAATGGTATCGTTAATCATGGTTGCGGTGACCTTTGGCCTCTTCATCTGGGAGCGCGAGAACGGGGCGTCCATCGAGGTGGCGAGAACCGTGGCGGTAAACGCCCTGGTCATGCTCGAGATTTTCTACCTGTTCACCACACGATATCTGAAAGCGGGGGTTCTCAACTGGGAGGGACTGTTCGGAAACCGCTACGTGCTGATTTCAATCGCGATTGTGCTGCTACTTCAGGTCACCTTTACTTATGCCCCACTGATGCATACCTTTTTCAAATCCGAGGCTATCGGCGTCGACTCCTGGGCCAGAATAATTCTGCTGAGCAGCCTTGTACTTTTCATCGTCGAACTGGACAAGTTTAGCTATCGCAAACGCCGCGGAACGCTCAGTGACGCGTCTGAAACGAATCAATGATATTGACCGGGCTTATCGGGAAGTCGCGTCGACCCCACTATGGCGAGCGTGGCTATGAAAATCACCAGGTCTTTAATCAAGTACTGTCCCTCCGGCGTAGGCGCGAAGGGGAAGGAGAAAAAGCACACTTCGGGTTTTAGTACGAAAGCAAGAATTACACCGGGCAAGCGGATCACCAGCAGGAGCACGGCAATCCGAACGAGAGGCCGAATGAGCAGGCAAACGCCGATGGCCACTTCCCACCAGCCAAGTATGAGCACGATGGTTTCCGGGTCGCCCCAGTAGACGGTATGGGCGAGTATGGAGGTGGTCGTCTTGTGCCCGAGCGGCTTGAGCAGCCCGAACCAAATGAACAACACGCCGAGCGATACCCGATGGAGCCAGTTGGCATAACGCAGAAACAGTGCAGTCAACCACTGGTCAAATTCTCTAACCCGCGCAATCAGTACATTCATATGTCATCCCTCAAGAAGCTGATATTCCTTCCAGTTGAGCCCCTTTAAACGGGGATTCGAACGATTGCCGGCACATCGATGGACTCGCCGAGCCGCCGGCTGCACACCGGAGTCGGCGGACGCGGCCGAAACACCGGGCACGACTTTGTTGCCAGACGGTCAGCCGTCGTTCCATCCACCCAGCCGCCACGATATTGAAAAGGTCTTGACCCACGTCAATGCGCTTGGACGACCGAGCGAGAAAATATTGTAAGGGTTATTGGCATTGCGCTAATAGCGAGGAGGTTGACAAATGGTAACCAAAGCTCACAGCGTACACGTGGCAAAAGGAAAGTCGAACGATATGTCAAAGACCTTGCCCGAGCGCTTTGGGTATGCGCCTTTCATGACGCTTCGCGACGAGATGGACCGCGTGTTTGACCGGTTCCTCAGCGAAGACTGGATGAGACCTGCCCCGGCGCTTCGTCGTCTGCGGGACTTTCCGCTGTTCAAACCCAAGGGAGTCGACTTGAGCGAATTGATGGAGAGGCCCCGGGCCGACATGAGCGAAACCGAGAAGGAATACGAGCTCACCGTCGAGCTCCCCGGAATGAGCGAAAAGGATATAGAGCTCAACATCACGGACGACATGATGTCGCTCAAGGGCGAGAAGAAGTCGGAGCGTGAGACCAAGGAAAAGGACTATTACATCGCGGAGAGAAGCTACGGAAGCGTTCACCGCACCTTTACGATGCCAACCGGCGTCGACCTGGAAAAGGTGAAGGCTAAGTTTTCGAATGGCGTGCTGACGGTGCACCTGCCGAAAACCAAGGAGGCACAAGCAAAACCGCGCAAGGTCGATATCAAGGCTGAATAGCGCTCCAGTAAACAAAGCGTTTTGGGTTAAAGCTCGAGAGCGCGCCCCGGCTGTAAACGCCGGGACGCGCTTTTTTTATTTTCCCCTTATGGCGGAGACCGCGCGGCAAACCTTGAAGTCGGCCCCAAAAAATGTGATTGAATAACTAACAGATTCGCATCGCGCGACTCAAATCACGCCCCATCCGTCATTCCTCCCTCAACACTTCCGCAGGCGAGGTGTTGGCGATGCGGTATGCGGGATAAAGGCCGGCGAGCAGGGCGGCGGTGAGCGAGAGCAGCAGCGCATTGACCAGCAGCGCCGGGTCTACATCGAAGGACATGCTCCAGCCGAACGAGCGCCGATTGATGACTTTGACCAGCATCAGCGCCAGCAGCACGCCGAGGGGAAGCGCCAGCAGTCCGGCCACCAGCCCCAGCACTCCGGTCTGCGCCTCAGCGATGCCGAAGAGCTGGGCGCGGGTCAGTCCCAGAGCGCGAAGCACCGCGAACTCGCGGCCAAGCTCGAGCTGAATGGCCATCAGGGCGCTTAATATACCGACGAAGGCAATGATGACTGCGAGCAGGCGCAGCACATTGGTAATGGTGAAGGTGCGATCGAATACCTCCAGTGACAGCTCTCGGATGCTGGCGGCATCGTGGATCAAAAGCGCCTGATCGCCGCTTGCTGCCGAATCCAGTCGCCGGCGCAACTCAGCGAGATCGGTACCCGCAGCGGCGTAGACACCGATGGTGGTGATGCCGTCGTCCTTCCAGTAACGCATGAAGGTGGCGCGGCTCATGAGCACGATCCCGCGATCGGTGCTGTAGTCGCGGAACACGCCGGCCACCTTGAACGGTACGAAGCCCTCACTGGTCAAAAGGGAGAGCGTGCTGCCAGCGCCGATGTTGCTGCGCCAGGCAATCGGCTCGCTGATGAGCAAGCCGTTTTCTTCATCGAATGCGCGCCAGGCCAATTCGCGATTCTCAGAAATAATTCGAAAACCGTCGTAGCTTTTCTCCGCCATCTCGATGGCAAGCGCTTCCACCTCTCCCAGCTCCGACTCGAGAAAGACCCGGCGCCCGAGACTCGTCTCTGCGACGCCGTCGGTTTCGCGAACCTTTCGAATCGTATCGGGCGCCATCGATCGGACGTTCCCAACCCCGGGCACGCTCATATAAATGTCGGCGCGAAGCGTAAGCCCGAGCCAGTCGGTCACGCTGTGTCGAAAGCTGTCTACCATCACCGCAACGCCCGCGGTGGTCGCCACCGCCACCATCAGCGCCGCCACCGCCACGCCGGTGCGGCTCATGTGCTTTCCCACTCCACGCAGCGCCAAGCTGGCGAGATCCCCTCCGGCCGCAGCAGCGACCGGACGCGTTGCCTTGAGCGCCAGCACCATGGCCCCCGGCGCCAGAAGAGCAAAGCCAAACATTACGAAGAAAAGCGACGCAAACGCCGCGCTCAGGCTTCCCTGCGGCCAGGCGATGGCGACCAGCGCAAGGCCAAGACACACCGCGCCGGCGATGCTCACCGCGGGCAACAGCTTTCGTCCGCGGCGTTCGAGCTCGTGACGCTGCAGCGCCAGCCGCGGCGGTGCGCTGGCGGCTTCAATGGCCGGAAGCACCGCCGCGACCAGCGCGCCGAGAACACCGAGCAGCAGTGACTTGATCAGGATGGCAGGCGACAGATCCACCCTGCTGACTTCGAGGCTGTAATAAAGGTCGTTGATGGTTTGCGTAACCAGCGAGAGCAATTCCTGCGCCAGCAAGGCGCCAATGAGAAGACCCGCGACGGCCCCGGTCAGACCGAAAACCACCGCTTCCCCTAATACCAGTGAAAACACCTCTCCGCGCGTCGCCCCGAGCACACGCAGCCGGCCGATGATCGGCCGCCGCTGAATGACCGAAAAGCTCATGGCGTTGAATATGAGAAACATCCCCACCACCAGCGCCAGCAGGCCGAGCATGAATAGATTGAGTTCGAAGGCCCGGGTCATCTGCCCGCTGGCGCGGGTGCGCGCACCGGTTTCGATCAGACGCGTGCCGGCCGGAATCAGCTCGTTGATCTGGTCAATTACAGAAGCACCGCGCTCCCCTGGAGGAATCCGAAGGTCGATGCGCGTCAGGTAACCTGTGTTGCCGAGAATGTCCTGGGCGCTGGAAATATCGGTCAGCACCACGTTTTCGAGTCCCTGCCTTTGAAGCTCGCTTACCGGTGAAAGCAGCAGCGCAACGGGCAGCTCGATGTGCCTGCCGTTGACCATCAGCGACAGTGAGTCACCGGGCTTTAATCCGAGACGCGCAGCGGTGGACGTTGAAAGCGCCGCGGCAAAAGGCTCCAGCAGCAACTTCGCCTGCGCGCGTCCGTCTGGCGCGGTGCTCAAGTAGCCGCGAAATTCGGGTTCGATCAAGGGATCGACGCCGAACAGGGTCAAGGAAACTTCGTTTGTGTCGTCGGTGCGCACCGGCGCTTCGATGATCGGCGCTGTCGGCACGTAACTCAGGCGCATGCGAAGCTTTACATAGGTCTGTTCCGGAATGCCCAAGGTGCCGCCAACGATCTGATGACTGGTGCGCCCGAGCACCGCTTCATTGGAAAGCTCGAACGCCCGGCGCGCACTCTGACTGGCGAGCTCGACCGCGGTGACCACCGAAACGCCGAGAGCGATGCCGAGCAGAGTGAGCCCGAACTGCCACGGATGGCGTTTGAAGTAACGGCCGCTGGCGCGGCTTAACAGTGACCCGTACTTCATCGCAGTTTCAGGCGCGTTTCCGCGCCGGCTCCAGGCGGCCGTTCTGGATGCGCATCACCCGGTCGGCATAGGTCGTCGCTTCGCTGCTGTGGGTGACCATCAACAAAGTGGCGCCGGTTTCGCGAGTCATTGAGGCGAGAAGCTCGAGCACAACCCGTCCAGTTTTCTGATCCAGGTTTCCAGTGGGCTCATCCGCCAGCAGCAGGTCCGGCTTATGCACCAGCGCCCGCGCGATGGCGATGCGCTGCTGCTCACCGCCGGAGAGATTCTCCGGAGCGCTTAAAGCCCGGTCCGAAAGCCCCACCTTTTCCAGCAGCTCGGCGACGCGCTGATCCCATTCGCTTCCCTTTTTCGCGTTCAGCTCCAGCGGCAGACGCAGGTTCTCCTCCACGTTGAGGGTAGGGATCAGGTTGAAGAACTGAAAAACGAACCCGATGCGCCGTCTTCGGACCAGCGTGCGGTCCCTGTCCGACATCCGGGTAATGTCGTCGCCGTCGACGTGCACCTCCCCTTTGTCCGGCAGATCGATGCCGCTGATCAGGTTGAGCAATGTCGACTTGCCTGTGCCGCTGCGCCCCGTGATGCAGACGAACTCGCCTTTTTTGAACCGCGCATCGAGCCCGTCGAATATGGATCGACTGGCTTCGCCTTCACGATAGGATTTGAAGATGCCGCTGAGTTCAATCAAAACGATTTCGTTCAGCGTTTTTCCCACACCAGAGTGCGGTTGTTCGCGGGCATCTCGTTGTCTTCCAGCAGCACCAGATTGACCGAGTCCGCCAGCTCTTCCAGTGCCTCCATATCGCGAACCCCCATTCCGGGATCACGCGCGCGCAGATATAGATCGAAGCGCACATTGCTCTCACTGGTGTGCACTCCGTGGTAGCTGAACGGGCCATAAAGCGCGAAGCGCCCGCGGAAAGGCAGGTTTCTGCCTACCCCGCGAAACATCGCCTCCACATCCGGCCAGTACATGATGTGGGCGGTATTGGCGCTGAACACCGCGTCGAAGTCCTCGATGGGCCACTCGCTGTTGTTGACGTCCAGAACTGTAGGAGGAAAAAGATTTTCCGAGGGCTGCTCTTCAATCCACAAGCGGATCCCGGCAAGGTTTTCAGGCAGATCGCTCGTAAACCACTCCAGGTGCGGCAGGTTGGGTGCGAAATACACCGAATGTTGACCGGTTCCGCTGCCAATCTCGAGCACCCGCTGCGAGCGAGAGAACACGCGCCTCAGCACGTTGAGGATGTATTCCTTATTGTTCTCGCAAGATTGTGAGTAGGGTTTTTCCATCGGGGCTTCGACCATCGACTTGCGCATCATGCACGCGTGTCGCCCGGGCGAAAAGCCGAGTTTGAAACGCTTATTTCATCAGTGCTTTTGTGATTCGTCCAAATATACGCTGTGATACCATCCAGTCGCGTTTCGCCCCCGGTCCTTCCTCGCCAGCAATGATACGAAAGCGTTCGAGTTCAAGCGGCCTCGCGTTCTGCCTGCTGGCCCTTTGTTTTTCCACCTCCAGCGCGCAGGAAGCACTGTCGAGAGACGACTTCCAGCAGCTGCTCGACAACTGGAATTTCAAGCTCCAGCAGGCCGAGACCGAGCTGATCAAACGGGGCGCCACCGAGCCCCTGCTCGCCAGCATCCGCCAGGACGTCAAAAAGATACAGGAGGAAACAGCCAGCGTCGCCAAAGCCTCCACTACGGAAGCGCGAAGGCTGCGCGATCTGCTGCAGGCCCTCGGACCGCCGCCGGGGGACGACGCCCCGCCAGAGGAAGAATCCGTGGCCCGACGCCGGGCGCAGCTCCAGGAGCAGCTGGCCATGTTCGAGGGCCGGGTCAAGCAGGCGGAGCTGACCGCCGAGCGAGCGCGTCAGCTGATCGAGCGCCAGTCGGCGCGACTGAGGCAGAGGGCCACAGCGGAGCTTTTTCACCGTGTGCCCTCCCCAGTGTCCTGGTCGGTTCTCAGCAGCGCCGGACCTCATTTCCTGTCCGCGCTGCAGCAGCTCGCGCGCGCGCCGCTGGAAGCCTGGGCGCCGGTATTCATCGAAGGCGCCCCCGCGGCGGTTGTCTGGCCCTTCTTTCTGGCGACCATTCTCGCGCTCGTGATTGGCTGGCCCCTCAGGGTCTGGCTCATCCGAAGCTACGTCCGAGACAGGAAGACCGAGCGGCCCACCTACATAAAGCGGGTGGTCAACGCCGTGATGGTCGCAATCAGCCGCGGCGTTATCCCGGCACTGCTGGCCGCCGCGCCGCTTGCCGTTCTGCTCGCGCGAGGCACCAGCCGCGGCATTGTCGGCGACATGCTGGTGGCGGCGCTCATCGGCATCATCGCCGTGGTGCTCACCGCGGGAATCGCCCGCGCGGCGCTCGCACCCGGGTCCCCCGCCGGATGGCGGCTCACGCCGCTCACCGACAAGAGCGCCCGGGCGCTCTACCGGCGCATACGTCAGGTGATGGTTATCGCGGCAACGTTGTTCTTCATCGAATTTCCGGCACGCCGGCATCTTTACATCAGCGAAGAGCTGAAAATTTTTTACAGCTTCGTGGGCGATACGGTTCTCGCGGTGTTCATATTTGCGCTGCTGCCGAAGCGGCTCTGGCAGACGGTCGAACCTACCGAGGTCGATGAATCGGAACAACCCGCGCGAATGGTATGGAAAGTTCAGGTGCTGCGCGGCGCCGTAGCGATTACCGCCATTGCCATTCCTGTGTCGTCATTGCTCGGGTTCATTACCTTCGCAAGCTACCTCACCAACAATCTGCTGCTCACAGGACTCGTGCTTGGGGGTTTTGTCGTCTTCCACGGGCTCGTGCGGGAAGTGCTCACCATCGCCCTCGAGCGTGAAGAGGCGGAGCGAATTCCAATCGATGAAACTGAAGAGGAGCGGGACACGAGCGCAAGTCTGTTGCGTTTCTGGCTGGTGGCCGCCTTCGATTTCGCGCTGTTCCTTGCAGCGGCTTTGTTGCTGCTGTGGGCGTGGGGCGTTGGCTTGGCCGACTTCAAAGAGTGGACCCGGTTGCTGGTGGACGGTTTCAGAATCGGTAAATTCACCGTTTCGCTGACCGACGTCCTGATCGCGGTGCTGGTGTTCGTCGCAATTCTATTCGCGACCCGCACGCTTCAGCGCGTTCTTGAAAACCGGGTATTCCCGCAGACGCGCCTCGATACCGGTGTGCGGCATTCGCTCAAGACCGCCATCGGCTACATCGGACTGATAATTGCCGCCGCTATCGGTATCTCCGCTCTTGGCCTGGACCTTTCCAATATCGCGATCATTGCCGGCGCGCTTTCGGTGGGTATCGGATTCGGCCTGCAGAATATCGTCAACAATTTCGTCTCGGGCCTCATTCTGCTGATGGAACGGCCGGTGAAGGTCGGTGACTGGGTGGAAGTGGGCGCGCACCAGGGCTACGTCAAGCGCATCAACGTTCGCGCCACCGAGCTGCAAACCTTTCAGCGATCCTCGGTGATCATTCCCAACTCGGAATTGTTGTCTTCATCGGTGGTCAACTGGACGCACAAGGATACGCTCGCGCGCGTGGATATCTCGGTGGGCGTCTCCTATGGATCCGATATCGAGCTGGTGCGCGAAACGCTGCTCGAATGTGCGCGAAAACACCCGAACTGTATCGCCGAGCCTCAACCTTTTGTTTTGTTCCTGAACTTTGGCGACAGCTCGCTGGACTTCGACTTGAGGTTTTATGTGGCGAGGGCGGACGAAATGTTTCGAACCGGAAGCGACGTGCGCTTTGCCATCGTTCACGCCTTCAGGGAGAAAGGCATCGAGATTCCGTTCCCGCAGCGGGACCTGCATGTGCGCACGGTAGTGGAAGGGATAGGGACATCGAAATTGAAAAATCCCGGAGGCGAACAAGCTAGCGGGGAGTAACCAGTGAAAATTTTGTAGATGGAATTAATTCTCAATCGTCCCGGCTACCTGCCTGGGCTTCGAGTTCCTCCGCGAAGCGCGCGGAGAGCTGGCGAAATCGCGAGGCGGGACCGGCGTCCTCGTAGATGGGATCGCCCTGGTCATCTTCCGAGATCACCTTTGGACCCTGCTGGTAGGGAAACGCTGCCTCCACCTCGTCCAGTGCGGCGCTGACGAGATCCCGAAGAATGTCGTCGATTTTGCGTCGCGGATAAAGCTGCACCAGGGCCTCGATTCTGGCCGCGTCCTGCACCGGCAGCTGAATACAGTATTTGCGTACCGTCAGCGGCTCTGCTGATCCTTCTTCCCAGCGCTTGATTAAATCTCTGACTTGCATGCTCGCCTCTTTCGCTTGAGTTCAACTTCCGCCGCGTCGCAGACACGGCATCATTATATTAAGGTGTACTCCGGAGTCACGCCCGGCGCCACCACCATTGGGACCTCGACGTCATTTGGATACAGCCAACCCAGCAGAGGTTCCAAGGAAAGCGGCCGCCGGGGTTGGGCTCTTTTACGGTGACGCGCTGCGATCTTACGCCTTTGGTCACGGCCACCCCTTCGGCCCCGACAGGCTCGACGCGTTCTGGAGTGAGGCGACGGCGCGCAAGCTCCAGGACTCGGTGCAGTTATTCAAACCGGAGACCGCGGACCGGGCCGAGATCGAGCGCTTCCACACCCCCGAATACGTAGACTGGGTCATTCAGCGTTCGAAAGCCGGTGACGGCTTTCTCGATTACGGCGACACGCCGGCCTATCCCGGAATTTATGAGGCCGCGTCCATTGTCGTGGGCACCACCCTCGCCGCCTGCCGCGCCATAATGTCCGGCGACTGCCTGCGGGCGTTCATTCCCATCGCCGGTCTTCACCATGCGCGCAGGGACGCGGCCGCCGGCTTTTGCGCCTTCAACGACTGCGGCGTGGCCATCGAGACTTTGAAGCAAAGCTACGGGCTCAGGCGCATCGGCTACGTGGATATCGACGCCCACCATGGCGACGGCGTCTACTACGGCTTCGAGGACGACGGCGCGGTGTTTTTTGCCGACCTGCACGAAGACGGGCGCTTTCTTTACCCCGGAACCGGTGCCGAACACGAGCGCGGCAGTGGCAGCGCCACGGGCACCAAGCTCAATATTCCCATGCCGCCGGACGCCGGCGATCGGCAGTTCTTCGAGGCCTGGGAACAGGCGGAGGCGTTTATCGCCAGCGGCCGTCCGCAGTTCATCCTGCTCCAGTGCGGCGCCGACAGCGTCTCCGGCGACCCTATTACCCATCTTCGCTATTCCACCGCCGCCCACGCCCACGCCGCCAGCCGACTTTGCGCCCTGGCGGATTCCTGCTGCCAGGGCCGGCTGCTGGCGATGGGCGGCGGCGGCTACAACCGCCGTAACCTGGCGCTGGCCTGGTGCGCGGTGGTGGAAGCCATGATCGCCGCAACGCCGGTGACCCGGTAAGATTCAGAGATGCACTGCCCATTTTGTAACGACAGCGACACCCGAGTCATCGATTCCCGGCTGGTGGGCGAAGGCAACCAGATCCGCCGCCGCCGGGAATGTCAGGCCTGCAAGGAGCGCTTCACCACCTATGAGAAGGCGGAACTCAGCCTGCCCCGGGTGATCAAGCGTGACGGCTCCCGGGTTCCATTCGACGAGGACAAGCTCCGCTCTGGGATGATGCGCGCCCTGGAGAAGCGGCCCGTGGCCAGCGATCAGATCGAGGATGCCATCAGTCAGATCAAGCACGCCCTGATTGCTTCCGGCGATCGCGAGGTGCGCGCCATGACCGTGGGCGAGCACGTGATGCAGGCGCTTCGAGCGCTCGATCAGGTGGCGTTCGTTCGTTTTGCGTCCGTTTATCGCAGCTTCGAGGACGTCAACGCCTTTAGGGAAGAAATCGACCGTCTGGAAAGCGAGCCCTCCCCCGAGCAGCGACGAAACCAGATCCCGCTTCTGCCCAACGACTGACTTGAACCCGGCTCAGAGTTGCTGCGCTTGCCGATACGGCGTCGAAAACAGGCTCAATATGCTCAATTACTCGCGTGTAAACTCCGCTTTCTCGCCTGCTTTTGCCTTGTCTTATCCAAGCTCGCTAACTCCGAGATAGGATTTTGGTGATCCTCCTGGATTGCGGGTGCGGCCGAACAGGCGATATCCATCGTGAACAAGACTGACGATCTTCGACACATGGCGCGCGCGCTGAAGCTGGCGCGGCGCGGTCTTTACACCACGGATCCGAATCCGCGGGTCGGCTGCGTGCTGGTCAAAGACGGCGCGGTGGTCGGCGAAGGCTTTCATGTTCGTGCCGGTGAAGCCCACGCCGAAGTGATCGCCATCGAAGCAGCGGGTAAATCGGCCCGCGGCGCCACCGCCTATGTGACCCTGGAGCCTTGCTGTCATTCGGGTCGAACCGGCCCCTGCACGGAGCGCCTGATCGCGGCCGGCGTCGGCACGGTGGTGGCGGCGATGCGCGACCCCAATCCCGAAGTCGGCGGAAAAGGACTGGCGGCGATCAAGTCCGCCGGCATCGAAGTGCGCGAGGGCCCGATGCAATCCGAGGCTCAAAAACTCAACATCGGTTTCTTAAGTCGCATGACTCGCGGCCGCCCGCACTTGCGGCTCAAGCTCGCCGCCAGCCTGGACGGCCGCACCGCCCTCGCCTCGGGCGAGAGCCGATGGATCACCGGTGCCGAGGCCCGCCGTGACGTGCAAAGACTTCGGGCGAGAAGCTCGGCTATCTTGACCGGCGTCGGCACCGTGCTTGCCGACGATCCCCGGCTCGACGTGCGCGAGAACTTTTCGCCGCAAGCAGCATCCGGCGGCGCAGAGATCCGGCAACCGCTGCGGGTCATCGTGGACTCCAGGCTGCGCACCCCGCCGCGTGCGAAAATCATTCCGCCGCCGGGATCGGCGCTCATCGCCACCCTGGAGGACAGAACTGCGGCGGCGGACAGGCTTCGATCGGCGGGCGCGGAAATAATGACAGTTCCCGCCAAGGGCGAACGCGTGGATCTCTTGCCGCTGCTCGAGCACCTGGCCAGGCGCGGGATCAACGAGCTGCACGCGGAATGCGGCGCTACCTTAGCCGGCGCGCTGCTGGACGCCGGGCTGGTGGATGAGCTGGTGCTTTATCTCGCGCCGCTGCTGCTCGGATCGAGCGCGCGGCCGTTGGCCCTGCTGGAAGAGATCACGAGCATGGAGCAGCGTCTCGAGCTACGCCTGGAGGACCTGCGCGCGGTCGGCAATGACCTTCGTCTCACCGCCCGTCCGAAATCAAACGGGTAAACTCGCGTCATGTGCAGGTCAAAGCAAAAGCCGTCGCGACCGCGGGCCATACACCTTCACCGTGCAGCGGAGGGATGAGACCGTGTTTACCGGCATTATTCAAAGCACCGGCGAAATACTCGCCCGCGACTCGACCCGGGGCGACGCCGGTGATCTGAGTCTCAGCATACGCGTCGGCGAAGGCTTTAAGCGCCCGCTTGAGACAGGGGCGTCGGTTTCCGTCAACGGCGTCTGCCTCACGGTGGTCGGCCACGACGGCGACAGCTTCCGCGCCGACGTATCCAGGGAGACACTTGCGTGCACCGCGCTTCGCAACCTGGCCTCCGGCGCGCGGGTCAACCTGGAAACGGCGGTCACCCCGGACACCGCGCTCGGCGGTCATTTGGTCTCGGGCCACGTGGACGGCGTCGGATCCGTGCTCAGCCGCGATGAAGACGATCGCTCGGTGCGTTTTCGCATCCGCGCGCCGGAGGCGCTGGCGCGCTACCTGGCGCCCAAAGGCTCCATTGCGGTCGACGGCGTCAGCCTGACCATCAACGAGGTGAAAGACGCCGATTTCGATGTGAACATCGTTCCTCACACCCTCGCCGTCACCATCATCTCCGATTACCAGCCCGGCCATGAAGTCAATCTGGAGGTGGACGTCGTAGCCCGCTACCTGGAACGACTGCTTCAGTATCGTTCTGACCCCTCTGATTAATGAGTTGATGAATGAGTTAAGATCGCGCGTTCTCGAAAACGCGACACACGTGCCACCCGCGCCGCTCGGATATGGATTTCAACACCACACAAGAACTGATCGAGGAGTTTCGCCAGGGGCGAATGGTGATCCTGGTGGACGACGAGGGCCGGGAAAACGAAGGCGACCTGATCATGCCGGCTTCGCTGGTGACTGCGGAGCACATCAACTTCATGGCCCGTTACGGCCGAGGACTGATCTGCATGCCCATCACTCGTGAGCGCAGCGATCAGCTCGGGCTTTGGCTGATGGTCAACGACAACCGCGAGTCGCACAAGACAAAGTTCACCGTCTCCATCGATGCCGCTCACGGCGTGACCACGGGTATTTCCGCCAGCGATCGGGCCGCCACGATCAAATCCGCCGTTTCCGCAGACGCTCGGCCAGCCGATTTCGTACAGCCTGGGCACGTCTTTCCCTTGATATCGGAGCCCGGCGGGGTGTTGGCCCGCGCGGGACACACGGAAGCCGGCTGCGATCTGGCACGGCTCGCCGGACTCGAACCGGCGGCGGTCTTGGTGGAGATCCTCAACGAAGACGGAACCATGGCGCGCCGTCCCGATCTGGAACAGGTGGCCCAGACCCACGGATTGAAAATCGGCACCATTGCCGATCTCATTCACTACCGCGTTTTGAACGAGAAGACCGTACGCCGGGTAAGCGAATGCCTGCTGCCCACGCGACATGGAGAGTTTCGGCTCGTTGCATTTCAGGAATCGACCACGTCGGCCGTACACCTTGCGCTGGTCGCCGGAACCATCGAGCCGGAAAAGCCCACGCTCATTCGCGTGCACGTGCTGGACTCGCTTGCAGACTTGACCGGCAGCGTCCGCAGCGACTCGGGCTGGCCCATCGACGACGCGCTTGAGCGCGTGTCACGTGAAGGGAACGGCGTGGTACTGATATTGAGACACCAGGAAAACGACACCGAGCTGTTGCACCGCATCCGCAACTATCAGCTCGAAGATGCCGGTGAACCGCTTCCGCGCAAAGAACCGATCGACGATCTTCGAACCTACGGCGTCGGCGCCCAGATCCTCGTGGACCTGGGCGTGCGCAGGATGCGGCTTCTAAGCGCGCCGAAACACATTCCGGGCATCTCGGGTTTCGGATTAGAGGTGGTGGAATACGTCAACTGAATTCGGCCTCATTATGAATTCCGCGGTGATGAACGAAGCCCGCTCAAGAGCGCGCTTGCGCGGCCACTCCGTCGGGCATCTGATAGCACCACGCCTCAGGTGATGACCGCATGCCTGCAAGCGAAGTTAATGGCGCCTTTAGGAGCGAGCTTTCTCGCGAATGCCGCTTGGAATGCGGCTACAGGCCGTTCGCATAAGGAACAATTGCTTACTGGATTCCCGCTTGCGCGGGAATGACGAGTGCCGGCCTGAACGGGCGCAGGACATATATATAAGGCGTTTGGGGCGGGCTTGCCCGCGAATGATTTAATCAGGCAGTTCAGACATCGGCGATCTCAAGTACGGAAAACAAAGTTCTTTCAAGCTCACAAATCCAATGGCCAGACACGATATCAAAGAAGGCAGCTACGACGTCAAGAACGCCCGCTTCGCTTTGGTCGTGTCCCGTTTCAACGCCGAGGTCGTGTCGAAACTCGAGCAGGGCGCATTGGAAACGCTGAAGCGTCACGGCGTCGCCGGAGAAAATATAACCGTGGTACCCGTTCCCGGCGCCTTCGAGATCCCGCTGATGGCCAAACGTCTGGCGACCGGCGGAAGCTTCGATGCGGTGATCACTTTGGGCGCCGTTGTTCGCGGCGGCACGCCGCACTTCGAATTCGTTGCCAGGGAATGCGCGCGCGGTGTGGCGGAAGTGGCCCGCGAAACCGGCGTGCCGATCATATTCGGCGTGCTGACCACCAACGACATGGCCCAGGCCCTGGAACGTGCCGGCGGGGCCGAAGGTAACAAAGGAAGCGAGTCCGCGATCGCCGCCATGGATATGGTGACGACCTTGCGCGGCTTCGCCGGTCAATGAAAAAGCCCGGCCCGGGCGCCCGCCGACGGGCCCGGCGCGCCGCTCTTCAGGGACTGTATCAGTGGCAGGCCACCGGCCAGCCGGCGGAAGAAATCATTGCCCAGTTCGACGAGGATAAAGCCAGCGGCAAACTCGATCGGGATCATTTCTGCCGCATCATTCATGGCGTGACAATCAATGTGGAATCCTTGGACGAGATGCTGTCGCCGTGTCTCGACCGTCCCCTGAGACAGGTGGATCCCGTCGAGCGGGCGGTGCTGAGGCTGGCGGCCTTCGAGCTCTCGCACTGTCCCGACGTGCCCTGGCGGGTGATTATCGATGAGTCCGTAGAGCTCGCGCGCGCCTTCGGCGCTGAGCAGGGACACCGCTTCGTCAACGGTGTGCTCGACAAGCTAGCCCCGAAAATTCGCGCCGAGGCGAAGTCCGGCGCGGGTGACTAAGGCACGCGCTTCCTAGTTTTTCTCTCCCGCTCAAAGGATTGGTAAGATCTAAACACAAGGCCGAGGAACCCCCTCGCCATCGCACGCCACCAGCATGCGTCAGCAGCCTGACAGCAACAAATACCTCGATGCCGTAGTCGTCATCTTCGTCTGCGCGGCGTTTCTCTTTATCTCGCCTTTCCTGCTTGTCTGGAGCTATTCGGCGGCGCCTTGGTACCTGCCGTATCTGCTCTGGGCGCTCGTAATCCTTTTCGCCGGGATCGTGCAACGCCTCCGACATCGCCATGAGCTTTGATCTCGGACATCTGTTTTTCGCCGCGGTCATCTATCTGCTGATTCTGTTTTTCATCGCCTATGCCACCGAGCAGGGCTGGATTTCACAACGTATTGCGCGCCATCCGCTGACCTACGCGCTTTCACTCGGCGTCTACGCCACGACCTGGTCGTTTTACGGAAGCGTCGGCTTCGCCCAGGCCCAGGGCTTCAATTTCTTGAGCATCTATCTGGGCGTTACCCTCGCCTTCCTGCTGGTGCCACTCTTGCTCGCCCCAATTCTGAAAATCGTTCGCGACTACCAGCTGACCTCGCTTGCCGATCTGCTGGCGTTCCGTTACCGGAGCCAGATTGCGGGCGTTCTGGTGACGCTTTTCATGCTTGCGGGCACCTTTCCCTACATCGCCCTGCAAATTCTTGCGGTCACCGAGTCCGTCAGCATTCTCACCCAGGAGGCGCCTCCTCAGCTGCTGGCGCTCGGCTTTTGCGTCATTCTCATTCTGTTCGCGATTCTTTTCGGCGCGCGGCACATCACGCCGCGGGAAAAGCACGAAGGGCTGGTCGTCGCTATCGCTTTCGAATCCGTGATCAAGCTGTTGGCGCTGTGTGCCGTCGGCCTGTTCGCGATGTTTGGCGTTTTCGGCGGCTTGGGGGGTCTTAATGACTGGATCGATGTGCACCCTGAAGCGCTCGAAGCGCTGTACCGTCCGGTCCGCGAAGGTCCGTGGACCACCTTGATGCTGCTTTCGTTCTGCGCCGCGTTCCTGCTTCCGCGGCAGTTTCACATGGCGTTCACCGAGAACATCGACGACCGAACGATCTACACCGCGTCCTGGGCCTTTCCCTTGTTCCTGCTGCTGATGAACCTGTTCATTCCGGTGATCCTCTGGGCCGGAATGGTGCTGCAGGCCGGGACCAACCCGGACTTCTACGTGCTCGGGATCACGCTGGTCGGCGAAATGCGACTGCTTACTCTGTTTGCCTTCATCGGCGGCGTGTCCGCAGCGAGCGCGATGATGATCGTCACCACCTTGGCGCTCGCCAATATGTGCCTCAACCACCTACTGCTTCCCGCGCGCTATCCGGCGCCGGGCAGCAACATCTATGAACTTTTGCTCTGGGGCCGGCGCACGCTGATCTGCGTCATCATTCTCGCGGGCTACGGCTTTTATCTCGTGCTCGAACGCAACCAGGGCCTGGTGCAGCTGGGCCTCATCTCGTTCGTCGCGGTGGCGCAGTTTCTTCCCGGCATCGTCGGGCTGCTCTACTGGTCCAGAGCGACCCGCTC
>JBFHVA010000051.1:0-18739 GCA_041589735.1 Gammaproteobacteria bacterium
AACCGGATGGGTGCAAAAATCCGGCGACACATAGCCGACGCGAAGCGGGCGCTCCGGATCGCGCGAGTTCCGATGATTCGAAAACGGCTTGATTTCCTCGCTAATCTGGCGGCGGACCCAGTCCAGGTGCGCTTCGTACAGCGCATCGACCGTCACGTCGTCCATATAGTGCAGATTCATTAGCAGGTTGGAGTGGGCCTCGGTGAAGGCAGGGCGGAGCTCGATGGCGCTCCGGACGTGTTCCGTCGCTTCCGCAACCCTTCCCTGATCCTTCAACACGGTGCCCAGGTTGTTGTGAGCGTCCGGGTCATCCGGGTTCAGCTCGAGAGCTTTTGCGTAACACCGGCGTGCTTCGGCGAAACGGCCGAGCTTCCTGTGGACGTTGCCGAGATTGAGGTGTCCCCCGGCGAACTCGGGATTGAGCTCGATGGTTTTTTTGAGCTGCTCGCTGGCGGCCTCGTGCCTGGCGAACCTGTGCAGCAGTAGACCGAAATTGTTGCGGGCGACGTAGTCGTTCGGGTCCAGCTCAATCGCTTTGACGAAGTGCTTCGCCGCCGCATCGTGCGCGCCGCAGGCGCTGAGCGAGTACGCCAGGCGATTGTGCGCCACAGCCAGATCGGGCTTGAGCGCCACGGCCTTGGTGTAGTGGGGTATGGCTTCCGCGTGGGCGCCGGACTTGGCCAGCACCTCTGCCAGGGTGAACTGGTCCTGTAATACCTCCGGCTCGGCCGCCAGCGCCGCCTTCAAGTGTTCGAGGAATTCTTTTTGGTTACCAGATTCGAGCTGCACATATCCGAGATTGCGATGCGCGGCGGTGTTGTCGGGCTCGACACCGAGGGCTTTCTGGTAATACTGAGTGGCGCGCTTTGTGTCACCTTTGGTGCGGTACACGTTTCCAAGATTCACCATCGCCACAGCGTGGTCGGGCGCGAGTTCGAGGGCGCGTTTCAGCAGCTCCCCGGCTGTCTCCAGCTGCCCCCGCTGACCGAGCACGTTGCCGAGCAGGTGCAGGGCGTCCACATGATCGGTCTCCTCATCGAGCACCGCCCGGTACGCTGCTTCCGCCCCCTTCAGATCTCCCTTCATGTGTCGCGCGACCCCGTCCCGCATGAGCGCGTCTGTGGGCGCATCGGGGCTATTTTCGGCCGATCGGTCGTCGTTTCCCTTAAGCGGTTCAGCAGCGGCGGACTCGGGTAAGGGCGCGCCCCCGAACAGATCGCCGATGATTCGACGCAACCAGGTCAAGAGCTTTGAATTTGCATGACGGAGGCGTCAGACGTTGAATCGAAAGTGCACCACGTCGCCCTCCTGAACGATGTAGTCCTTCCCTTCGAGCCGCCACTTGCCCGCCTCCTTGGCGCCGGCTTCACCGCCCAGCCGAACGAAATCTTCGTAGTCGACCACTTCGGCGCGGATGAATCCTCTTTCGAAATCCGTATGGATGACGCCTGCGGCCTGGGGCGCGGTAGCGCCTCGGCGCACGGTCCAGGCGCGCACCTCTTTCGGTCCGGCGGTGAAGAATGTCAGCAGCTGGAGCAGATCGTAGCCGGCGCGGATGACCCGGTTGAGTCCTGGCTCTTCGATGCCGGCGTCGCTCAAGAATTCACGTTTTTCGGCCTCTGTCATTCCCGCGAGCTCGGCCTCCATGGCGGCGCACACCGTGACGACAGACGCCTGGTCGGCGGCAGCGACGCGTCGAACCTCGGACACATGCGCGTTGCCGGCGATGCCGTTTTCGTCCACGTTTGCGATGTATAGCACCGGTTTCGAGGTCAACAGGTGAAGCTCGCGAATCGTTGGCCGCTCCGCTCCGGTTGACACGAACGAGCGCGCCGGCCGCCCGCCGTCCAGGTGCGCGGCGAGACGCGCAAGCAGCGAGCGCCGGGCCACCGCCTGACGATCGCCGGACTTTGAGCTCCGCTCGGCGCGCTCGAGGCTTCGGGATACCGTTTCCATGTCCGCAAGCAGAAGCTCCGTATTGATGATCTCGATGTCGTCTGCCGGTGATACACGTCCCGTAACGTGAACCACGTCGGCGTCGTCGAAGCATCGAACAACATGTGCGACTGCGTGGGTCTCGCGGATATTGGCGAGAAATTTGTTGCCCAGCCCCTCACCTTTGGACGCGCCAGACACCAAGCCTGCAATGTCGACGAACTCAATGGTGGTCGGCACGACACGCTGTGGCTTCACGATGGCGGCGAGCTTATCCAACCGCTCGTCCGGAACCGGCACGATGCCGACATTTGGTTCGATGGTACAGAAAGGATAGTTCTGGGCTGCGATCTCTGCGCTGGTAAGCGCGTTATAGAGCGTCGATTTGCCGACGTTGGGCAGACCCACGATGCCGCACTTGAACCCCATGGGATTAAATAACCGAACGGAGCAACGCTAAATCGACCGCTTCGATCGAATGACTGGGTAAGACGTCGCTACGGCGCTTGAAGGGCATATTCGCGCCCGCGCCGGAAAACCACGCGCTGATGAAGCGCGCTCAGGACGCTCAACGTCACCCGGAATCATCTTCGTTTCCTTCTGCACCGGGTTGCTGAGGCATGCGGTGAAGGGAGTTCATCGCGCGGGGTAAATCGCCGCTTACGATGATCTCGAACGCGTCCAGCGCGTCCGCTACGGCCGTCTTGATCAGAGCTTGCTCCTCGCTTCGCGGTCGGTTGAGCACATACCCGGTGACCAGGTCCTTGTGTCCCGGATGACCCACTCCAATCCTGAGACGGGTGAAGTCCGGACTTCCGAGCGCCGGGATCACGTCCCTCAGTCCGTTGTGGCCGCCGTGCCCACCGCCGCGTTTCAGGCGTACCACGCCGGGGGGCAGATCGATCTCGTCGTGGGCTATGAGTATGTCTTCGACAGATAGGCGAAAGAACTGAACCACGGCTGCAACCGAGCGGCCGCTTTCGTTCATGTAGGTGGTCGGTTTGAGCACCCTAACGGGTTGCCCGCTGAGGCTGAACTCGGCAAGCTCGCCGAAAAATCGCGAATTGGGGCGAAAAGTTGCGGCGAATCTCGAAGCGACAGCATCGGCAAACCAGTAGCCGGCATTATGCCGAGTAGCCGCGTATTTGCTTCCGGGATTCCCCAACCCAACCAGCAGCCGCAGCGGATTCGCCGAACTTTGCGAACGGCTTGACGCCACGCGCTCAGACGCCCGCCGGGTTCAAAATCGCGGACGGGATAATGCCCCGGCCGCGAGTACCCGGGGATCTTCGCCTCAAGATTCGTCCTTGCCCTTGTCCTTCTCCCGCTCTTCGCCTTCGCCTTCTTCGGGCTCGGCCTTCTCCTCGCCCTCGGCGCCTTCTTCGGCCGCGGCTTCCAGACCTTCAGCTTCGAGCGCCTCTTCGGGCTCCTCACCGAGATCCAGCTCATGCGCCTCGGTGACGTTCACGATGACGTGGTCGTGGGCCGCATCCTCGATCTCCGTCGCCAGCGTCACGCCGGGCGGCAGCTTGATCTCGGACAGATGAAGGGAATCACCGATATCGAGGTTGATGATGTCAACTTCGATGTACTCGGGCAGGTCTTTGGGTAGACAGCTGATTTCAAGGTCCACCATAAGATGACTGATGATGCCGCCGGCTTTCTTGCCTGGACATTTGTCTCCGTTTATGAAGTGCAGCGGCACATTCATCTCGATTTCTTCCGTGGCGCTTACCCTGAAAAAGTCCACGTGGGTGACTTTGGAAGACGCGGGATCCCGCTGTAGGGCTCTCAGCACGGCCTGGGTTTCTTGGCCGTCAACTTTAACGTTCAAAATGTGGGAAAAGAACGCCTCTTGGGCAAGCTGCTTACCGATTTGGTTTGCATCCAGAAGCAGCGGCGTTGCCTCTTTATCGGCGCCATAGAGCACTGCCGGTATTTTTCCGTGTTTTCGATACCGGCGGCTCGGACTGGTCCCCGTCTCCTTGCGAAGTTCGGCGACGACTTCGAATTCATTCATCTTACTCTCCGAAATCCTTGATGCTGTCTATATAAAAAGCGAGCAACGACGCTCCATGCACGTGCCGCTCAATCCATGAAAAGTGAACCGATGGATTCCTCGCTGTGAATTCGCCTGATGCTCTCCGCAATCAGCTCCGCGATGCTGAGCTGCCGAATCCTCGTGCATTTCGTGGCGCGCTTATCCAGCGGAATCGTGTCCGTTACCACGAGCTCGTCTAGCTCCGAATTCTCAACATTTTCGACCGCCTTACCGGACAGCACCGCGTGGGTGCAGTAGGCAACGACGCGAATCGCGCCGTGTTTCTTCAGCGCCGCCGCCGCATTGCACAAGGTTCCGGCCGTGTCCGCCATATCGTCCACGATGACACAGGTGCGCCCGTCGACCTCACCGATGATGTTCATCACCTCGGCTTCGTTTTCACGCGGTCGGCGCTTGTCGATGATTGCAAGGTCTGCATCATCTAAGCGTTTGGCTAACGCACGCGCGCGAACCACACCGCCGACATCGGGAGACACCACCATGAGGTTCTCGTACTCATGCTTGTAAATATCTCCGAGCAGAACTGGAGAGGCGTAAATATTGTCCACCGGAATACTGAAAAATCCCTGAATCTGATCCGCGTGCAAATCCATGGTGAGCACGCGGTCGGCGCCGGAGGCGACAATCATGTTCGCCACCACCTTGGCGGAAATCGCAACCCGCGCTGAGCGCGGGCGTCTGTCCTGCCGCGCGTATCCGAAATACGGAATTACCGCCGTTACCCGGCTCGCGGAAGCCCGGGTGACCGCATCGATCATAATCAGAAGCTCCATTAGATTCGAATCCGCCGGCCGGCACGTGGGCTGGATGATGAAAACGTCCTTGCCGCGCACCGAGTCGATGATTTCCACCATTACTTCGCCGTCGCTGAAACGACCAGCGATCGCTTTGCCGAGGGGCATGTTCAGCCGCTGGACAACAGCCTCGGCCAGCGGCCGATTGGCATTCCCGCAGAACACCACCATGCTGGTCTCGTCGCCCATGCGGTCTTCGACGAGGCGTTCCGTCCCCGGGGCCGCAACCCCGTCAAATACACGCTCGTTCATTGACTCGTCCTCAGCGGATGCTTGCACTTGGCTGGGGTGCCAGGATTCGAACCTGGGAATGCCGGGATCAAAACCCGGTGCCTTACCGCTTGGCTACACCCCAGGTATTTAATCGTGCAGGGGATAAGTGGACTGGTCCCGCTCAATTTTATCTGTCCGTCGTTCGATCAATCCTGCTCAAGCCCCGGGCGACGAAGGCGCGCAGGCCATCGGGCCGCTGCTGCGCCAGCACCCGTTCCGCCTCCGCCCGGCCCGGAAAGGGTGCGAATACCGATCCACCCGTGCCGGTCATACGCGCCTCGGCAAATCTGGAAAGCCAGCCCAACGCTTCGTCCACCTGCGGATACATCGCTCTCGCCACCGGCTCACAGTCGTTGCGCGTGCGCGCCCAAAGGGCGTCCCAGGAAACCGTGGGCGCAGCGCCGCCGGAATCGGCCAAGGTAAAGCGATCTATTGTCAGAGGCGCCGTATTTCGTGTCAACGCCGGCGACCCAAACACCTCCGCCGTCGACACCGCGCAGGCCGGCGTCGCCACCAGGTACCAGACTCCTTCCGCAGACACCGGAAACAGTCGTTCGCCCACCCCTTCGGCCCACGCGGAGCAGCCAGCGACGAACACGGGCACATCCGCCCCCAGCTCTAGACCCAGCTCCGCCAGCCGATCCTGGCTAAAATTCAGCTCCCAAATCCGGTTAAGACCTATAAGAACCGCGGCCGCATCCGAGCTGCCGCCACCCAGGCCCGCTCCCAACGGCAAGCGTTTGACGACGCCGATTTCGCACCCTTTAGCGGTGCCGCTGGCTGACTTCAGCAGCCTCGCGGCCTTCACCGCCAGATCCATTTCCGCCGCTACCGCATCGGCACCAACAATGCGCCGAATTTCCCCGTCCTTGCGCAGAGAAAGGTCAACCCGATCGCCGTGATCCAGCAGCTGGAACAGCGTCTGAATCTCGTGATATCCGTCCGCCCGCCTACCGGTGACGTGAAGAAAGAGATTGAGCTTTGCGGGCGCAAACAGGCTCAGCACCACCATCAGCGTCGCTCCGCGGCCGGCCGCGCCGCTGTCAGGACTGAAGCTGCCACCTGCGCACCGCGATGCGCGCGGAAAAATGGGGGTGTTGAAGCTCCAGTCTGGACGGCATGTCGACCCCGTCCACCAGCATGTAGTCCAGGTACTCGATCCGCCATCCCGACTGCTCCAGCCGCCGGATCCTGCCGTAGACGTCGAGCTCTCTTAAATACACCTCCGACTCCGGAACCGGCAGCCCGAGTATCCAGTAGCGCAGCCCCGATACCGGAAGCCGCCATCCGAACTGCTCGTCAAGAAGCACTTCGGGGCTCGACGCAAAGAATGTGCCTCGTTCGCCGGTGCGAAGCGCCACTCCGGACTCGGACCCGGTTACGTCTACTAGGGCCTGCCCCAGTGGACCGCTTAAACGTATTTGGTAATCGTCGCGGCTCTGCACCCAGCGCATGGACGCGCTCAGGGAATCCCTGCCGTTGGTGGCGCCGACTCTTCCCACGCACGTCCATTGACTGATCGCTTCCAGCCGCTGCTCCCGCAGCTCCATCGCCTGCTCGGGCGGCACGGTTGGCAGCGGCCGCTCTGGCGCCGCGGCACAACCCGAAAGCAGCAGCGCGGCGATGATTGAACCGGTGCGGATATTCATCGGCGAAGAATACAGAAAAAACCGGGCGCGTGGGCCCGGGATCAACAATCAGAGGGGTCCGGTGGTCGAAAGTTGGAGATTTAGAGTTAGGGACCGAAGCGTTTGATGACGTCCAGCAGCCGCTGGTCGTCCGGGGTGCTTTCCAGCGCGCTGTTCCAAATCTTCATTGCCGCGGCCTTGTCACCCATGACCCAGAGCACTTCGCCCAGATGCGCCGCGACTTCGGGATCGTTATTCAACTCCATCGCGCGCCGGAGAAATTTAAGCGCTTCCTCGTAGCGTCCAAGGCGGTACATGATCCAGCCCATGCTGTCGACAACGTAATGATCGTCGGGCCTGAGCTCGTAAGCTTGTTTGATTAACTCCAGCGCCTCTTCGTACCGATCGGTGCGGTCCGCGAGAGTGTAGCCGAGCGCATTCAAGGCGTCCGCGTTGTTCGGCTCGCGCGACAGGATCTCCCGGAGATCCCGCTCCAGAACGTCGATCATGTCCAGTTTTTCCGCCAGCATGGCGCGGGCATAAAGCAAATCGCTGTTGCCGGGGTACTCGTCCAGCGCCGCGTCATACACACCCATGGCGTCGCGAAGCCGGTCCGCACGGGCGAGTATGTCGGCTTCCGATCGATACACCCGCACGGCTTCCTGCTGATTGCTCACGCGAATTCCGTGAAGCTGAGCCCTGGCCTTTCGCATTTCGCCCTGCTCCGCGAGGATCACGCCGATGCGGATTTGAGCATTCAGATAGTGATCGCCCCGATCGACCCGGCCGTAGGAGCCAAGCGCCGCGACCGGGTCGTTTTTCGATTCCGCAATCTGGCCAAGGTAATATTGGGCCGCGTCGACCCGCTCGCCGAGCGCTACGAGCCGCTCGAATTGCACCGCCGCCTCGTCGTAACGGTTGGTCTGCAGAAGAAGAAGACCCAGCGCGTATGCGACATCGCCGTCCTCGGGACTTTGCTTTGACAGCAGCTCGAACTGCTGTCGCGCCTCCTCGTAGCGCTTGGCGTCCACCAGCAAACGGGCGTAGGTCATGCGCACTTCGCCGGAATCGGGTTGATGCTCCAGATACCGATTCATGGCGGACAACGCTTCGTTGGTCTTGCCTTCTCTTTGCAGGATCCTCGCCTGGTAGATCAGCGCCTGCTCGTGGCCGGGCTCCGCAAGCAGCAGCCGGTCGATCAGCTCGAGCGAGCGCTCGAAGTTTCCGCTTCGCCCGAGAAGCTGCGCGAAGGCGAAGGTGGCGTCAATGTTATTCGGATGGCGCTCGGCGATACGCTCCATGACCTGAGCCGCCGATTCCTGGTCTCGCTCCCGCGCCAGCATGTCCCCGACAAGGGCAAACCGATCGGAGGTGTCGTTGGGTGGAGCGACGATGTGATTCAGCTCATCCACAGCCTCGTCGATGCGCCCGGCGCGCATGAGGAGCGCGCCGTACACCCTGCGGGCATCCAGATGGCTCGGCGAGACCTCGGTCCACAGGCGGGCAGCCTTTATACCCCGCTCCTCGTCGCGCGCAAACACGGCAATGCTCACCGCGCGTTCCGCGGCGCCGGGGTCGCGCGTCTCCTCGGCGACCTCAAGATAATTATCCAGGGCCAGCGATACTTCTCCTCTGCGGCCGGCGATTTCCGCCAGCAGAAGCTTGTACAGAACGTCCCGGGTGAGCGGCGTCGACTCCGACGAAGGAGATACGACCGTAGGGCTTTTGTCAGCGAACGAGGTGCCGCCTAACCCTCCGTCGACTGGCGCAGTCGCGGCACATCCCGCAAGCGCAACGGCAAAAACGGCTGGTGTTAAGGCGATTCGCAACTTTTTGTCGGAAATAATTCCGGTGCCGGAAATCTGCTTCTCAGGTTCACTCCGCACGAATGGCGTGTCACGATCTGTTGCTGGCATGTTGAGTGCGCACCGGTTCTGGGTTGGAAGACCTATACAGATTAAACGTAGTTGATATGGACCAATACGGCTGCCCATGAGTTCTCAAATATACGCTCATGAGGCAGTTTTGGTAACGCTCCAATGGGAAATAGGACCAAGATTCGCACCGGGAACAATGACTTGAAAGCGTCGAACGACGGAGGTAGAGGACTCGGCTTACGAGTGACCACTAACTCCAGGTCAACCGCTGGAGTCCCCGCGGGTTTCTCCAGATGAAAGCATCGATTCTTGAAAAGCTCGACGGTTTGAGCGAGCGGCTGGAGGAAGTCAATTCGCTTCTCGGCGATCCCGAGATCATCGCCGACCAGAAGCGCTTTCGCGATCTTTCTCGTGAATACGCCGGGCTTCACCCGCTGGTGGACTGCTACAGTCGATATCATTCCGTTGTTGACGAGATCAAGGCGACGGAGGAAATGCTTTCCGACTCCGACCCGGCAATGAAACGCCTGGCGGAAGAGGAACTGGCGGGTGCCCGGGAACGCAAGGCATCGCTGGAAGCGGAACTGAAAAAGCTCCTGATCCCGGTCGATCCTGCTGACGAAGCGAATCTTTATTTGGAAATTCGCGCCGGTACCGGAGGCGACGAGGCGGCGCTATTCGCCGGCGATCTGTTTCGCATGTACTCGCGGTACGCGGAGCGGCGGGGCTGGAAGCTGGAGATAGTAAGCGAGAGCGTCGGCGAGCACGGCGGCTACAAGGAGATTATCGTCCGCGTGGTGGGCAAAGGCGCGTACGCGCGGCTGAAGTTCGAATCCGGCGGCCACCGGGTGCAGCGGGTGCCGGAAACCGAGTCCCAGGGGCGAATTCACACCTCGGCCTGCACGGTAGCGGTGCTGCCCGAGATGGATGAGATTGAAGACATCGAGATCAACTCATCGGACCTGAAAATCGACACCTTCCGAGCTTCCGGCGCCGGCGGCCAGCACGTCAATAAGACGGATTCGGCGATTCGTATTACCCATCTTCCCACCAATACGGTGGTGGAATGCCAGGACGAGCGTTCCCAGCACAAGAATCGGGCGCGGGCCATGTCGCTGCTGAGAGCCAGGCTGCTGGCCGCGGAGCGTGAGCGGCAAACGGCGGCCCGCGCCCAGGAGCGGCGCCTACTGGTGGGCAGCGGGGACCGATCCCAGCGGGTGCGCACCTACAACTTCCCTCAAGGTCGGATCACCGATCACCGCATCAATCTCACTTTGTACAAGCTGGACGAAATCATTGCCGGGGAGCTGGATCCGATCATCGAGGCCCTTTTGAACGAGCACCAGGCGGACCAGCTGGCCCTGCTTGCCGACTGATGCACGCGCAACAACGGTGAGTCGAGGTGCGCCGAAGCTGGCGGGCACGGGATGAGGCCTGAGTTCGAAGCCAGCGCGTTGCGTGTGTCTCAAACCCTGGCCGCTGCGGTGCGCGCGCTCGGACCCCAAAACGAAGCGCCCAGGCTCGAAGCAGAGGTGCTTCTGGCCCACGTCCTCGACGTCGACCGCGCGGCGCTGATCGCGCGTCCGGAGACGGAGCTTTCGCCTGAAGCGAGGGAGCGCTTTGAAGCGCTGATCGCGCGCCGCGTGGAGGGCGAGCCGGTGGCGTATTTGACCGGCATCAGGGAGTTCTGGTCCATCGAACTCGAGGTCAGCCGCGAGGTCCTGATTCCGCGCCCGGAAACCGAGCGACTGGTGGAGGCGGCGCTGGACCGGCTGTCGACGTCGACTCCTACGCGGGTGGCAGATCTGGGCACCGGTTGCGGTGCCATCGCTCTGGCCATCAGCTGCGAGCGGTCTCGGGCGAGCATTGTGGCCACCGATATAAGCCCGCAGGCCCTGGCGGTGGCGCGGCGAAATCTGATCCGAACCGGTGCCAGGAACATTCACCTGGTGGCGTGCGACTGGCTCAGTGCCATCGACTCGGCGGCCTTCGATCTGATTGTCAGTAATCCACCTTACGTGCGGGAATCCGACCCCCATCTACGGCAAGGGGATCTGGCCGTGGAGCCCCGGCTCGCGCTGGCCGCCGGAAGGGACGGTCTAGACGCCATCCGCGCCATCGTGGCCGTTGCCGGCTCACGGTTGTTAGAAAAGGGTTGTCTGCTGCTGGAGCACGCCTTCGACCAGGGCCCCGTGGTTCGCGATCTGCTCAAAGCGGGCGGGTACCGCGAAGTCTTCACCCTCAAGGATTTCGCCGGACATGAGCGGATCAGCGGCGGGCAAATTTAGGGCCTCGCTTGCATTGCCCGGCCGCAAGCGCCGAGACTTCTATTCATGAGTTCAGAACGCTACAGCCGGCATCTCCTCCTGCCGCAGATTGGTGAGTCCGGTCAGGCGCGGCTTCGCAAGGCGCGGGTCCTGGTCATCGGTCTGGGCGGGCTCGGCTCGCCGGTGGCCATGTACCTCGCCGCCTCCGGAGTGGGTCACCTGGTGTTGGTGGATTTCGACCACGTAGAGCTGTCCAACCTGCAGCGGCAGGTCATTCACTCCAGCGCGGACATCGGACGCGACAAGGTAGAGTCGGCCAGGGACCGGGTGACCGCGCTCAACCCCGAAGTCGAGGTCACCACCCTCGCCTACGTGCTTGAAGACGACGAGCTGGCGAAGGAAATTTCCAAGGCGAACGTGGTGGTAGATGCCAGCGACAATTTCGAAACCCGATTCGTCCTGAACGCGCTCTGCTATGCGGCCGGCACCCCGCTGGTGTCCGGGGCCGCCATTCGAATGGAAGGGCAGGTGGGAGTATTCGACCCGCGGGATCCGGACAGCGGTTGCTATCGCTGCCTGTACACCGACGAATCCGGAGAAGGAGAAGCCTGCTCCCAGGTCGGCGTGCTTGCGCCCTTGCTCGGAATCATCGGCAGCGTCCAGGCGACCGAAGCACTCAAACTCATCGTTGGGACAGGACGAACGCTCGCCGGGCGGCTTCTGGTGCTGGACGCACTGGACATGGAGTGGCGGATGCTGAAGCTGCCCAAGGATCCGAAGTGTCCCGTTTGCGGCCCACAGCCCGCGGCCACGGAATCCGGGGGAGACGGCACTGCCGCGGCTTGATGAGAAGTTCGAATTTATTCACGAACCCGCGACTGCGCGGGTCCGTATAGCCGGCTATGCCTGCTGGCTGATGGCTTTAGCCAGCGGCGAATAGGGCACCTCGAGCGTTTCCCGGTAGCGCGAACGGGCGATCGAGAGGCTCAGCAAAATCACCGGCACGAGGCCGGCGGCAACGATGCTCAGCGCAGCCGTGGACGCGTCCTCCAAGCGCTCGTCGGTGGCCAGCTCGTAGGCGCGAACCGCCAGCGTATTGAAGTCGAAGGGTCTCAGCACCAGGGTCGCCGGCAATTCCTTCATCACGTCCACGAAAACCAGCAGCGATGCGGTAAGCAGCGAGCCGCGCAGCATGGGGACGTGCACGCGTCTCACCAGTTCAGAGACCTGGCAGCCGAGTGAGCGACCCGCCTCATCGATGACCGGCGTGATTTTCACCAGGCCGGACTCCACCGTCTGCAGGGATACGGCCAGGAAACGAACCTGATAGGCCAGAATCAGCGCCACCAGCGTGCCGCTCAAGATAAGACCGGTTGAAACGTTGAATTGGGATCGCGTCCAGGCGTCGATTGCATTGTCCGCCCAGGCCAACGGCAGCATAACGCCGACGGCGATGACGATCCCGGGCACGGCGTAACCCATTCCCGCCAGACGTACGGCAAAGCGTACCGGCAGCGTTGCGTGGGCGCGGCGACCATAGGCGAGATAGAGCGCGAGCAGCACGGACATGACGGCGGTGGCTGCGGCCAGCGCCAAAGTGTGGATCAGCAGCTCGAAGAAACCCGCGTCCATCATTTCGCCCGCGGTCCGAGCTGCCCAGATCGAAAGCTGCATCACCGGCACCACGAATCCGAACGCCAGCGGGAGCGCGCAAGCGCCGAAGGCAAGCCACGCCCTGCCTGGGCTGAGAATATACGTGCCGAGCGGTCGGGACCGAGTACCAACGTGATGGAAGCTGGCGCGCCTGCGCGACCAGCGCTCGGCCGCGAACACAAAAAAAATGAATGCCAGCAGAACCACGGCGAGCTGCGCCGCGGCCCCACTGTCACCGAGCCCGAACCAGGTGCGGAAAATTCCGGTGGTGAACGTAGGCACGCCGAAGTACTGCACCGTGCCGAAGTCGGCGAGCGTCTCCATCAGCGCCAGGGACAAACCGGCGATGATGGCTGGACGCGCTGCCGGCAGGGAAACGCGAAAGAAGCTCGACCAGGTGCTGCAGCCAAGGGTGCGGCTGACGTCGATGGCGTAGGGGGACTGTTCCAGGAATGCTGAGCGGGCCAGGAGATAGACGTAGGGATAGAACACCAAAGAAAGCATTAACATGGCGCCGCCCAATGACCGGATTTCGGGAAACCAGTAGTCGCCGCGGGACCAAGCGAACAGTTCGCGCAGAGAGGTCTGCGCCGGTCCTGCGAAATCCAGCATTCCGGTATAGGTGTAGGCGATGATGTAGGCGGGCATCGCCAACGGCAAAAGCAGCGCCCACTCGAACACCTTGCGGGCGGGAAAAGTGCACATGGTGGTGAGCCAGGCCGTGGTCACGCCCAGCGCTAAGGTGCCTATTGTGACTCCCACCATGAGCAGAGCGGAGTTGCGCACATAGAGCGGAAGGACCGTGGCCGAGAGGTGACGCCACACATCTCCCGCCGGATGGAAGACGAAGCTCAGCACCACGACCACGGGTAGACTTACGATTGCCGCAATCAGAACGATGCTGAAGGCGCGTGGCCGAAAATGCTCCGCCAGTGCCCGCCTTTCGCTCATGGCACCCCGTTCCGACTTGCAGACGGCTGACTCAGGTACGCCCAATCATTGCCAGCCGGCCTGATCCATCAGCTTTACCGCCAGCGCGTTGTTGTTGCCGAGCGTTGCCAGATTGAGATCGTCTGCCTTGAAGCGTCCCATTTCGCGGACTACATCGCTCCAGGGCACTCCCGGCTTGACCGGGTATTCGTTGTTCACCTTTGCGTACCAGGCCTGCGCCTCGTCGCTGATCAGAAACTCCAGCAGGCGAATTGCGTTGTCGCGATTGGGTGCGGCGTTGGTGACCCCGGCGCCGCTGACGTTGACGTGAACGCCGCGGCCACTCTGATTCGGCCACAAGACTGCCAGCGCTCTAGCCGCCTGGTGATCGGCGCTTCCCGCTTCGGCGCTGCGCATTCGCGCCAGGTAGTAGGTGTTGGCGATGGCAATATCGCACTCACCGGCGGCGGCAGCGCGGATCTGGTCTCGGTCACCTCCCGCCGGCTTGCGGGCGAAATTTTTAACCAGGCCCTTGAGCCATTCCAGCGTCGCGGTTTCGCCGTGGGCGGCGATCATCGACGCCACCAGGGACTGGTTGTAGATATTCGAAGAGCTTCGAATGCAGATGCGCCCGCGCCACTTGGGATCGGCCAGATCCAGGTAGCTGTCGAGCTGGTCCGGATTGACCCGGTCAGTGGCGTACATGATGGGGCGGGCCCTCAGCGACAGCCCAAACCAGAGCCCCTGGGGGTCCCGGTATGCGGCCGGCACGGCGGCCTCAAGGGCCGCGCTTTCCACCGGCTGCAGCAGGCCCGCCGCCTTGGCCTGGTGCAGCCGTCCGGCATCCACGGTGATAAACAGGTCCGCCGGGCTGTTGCGCCCTTCTCTGCGCAGGCGCTCGAGCAGCGGACCCGCCTCTGCGGTCACCAGCCGGGTCTGGATATCGGTCTGCGCACTGAATTTGTCCAGCAAAGGCTTGATCAGGGCTTCCTTGCGGGCGGAGTAAACGTTCACCTCTGAATTGGCCTGGGCGAGGGCGGCCAGCAGCAACGTGGTCAAGGCCAGAGTGATAATGGAAAGGCGTGGCATGGCTCGGGGTCTCCTTATAGCAGTGACTGTGTTACCCGTTTGCAGCACCGGGCCAGAGTTCTAAATGCTATTGATAATCGTTCTCATTCAATTTTGCAATACCCCTGAATGGGAGGCCAAGAAGGGAAATCCGGTGTCGCGGCGGCCGAAAGGTCAGCCGCGGGAGCGGTAGGGACAGTTGGTCTTGGTGCAGTTGCCGTAGATCACAAGGGAGTGATCGTTGATCTCGTAGCCCTTGGAAGCCACCACGTCCTTTTGCCGGTCTTCAATGGTCTGATCGAAGAATTCTTCCACCCGCCCGCACTGCACGCACACGATGTGATCGTGGTGGTGGCCGCGCTCCAGCTCGAACACCGCGTGGCCACCCTCGAAGTTGTGGCGGATTACGAGGCCTGCGGACTCGAACTGGGTGAGGACGCGATATACGGTGGCGAGACCGACCTCTTCTCCGGCCTCCAGCAGCGCTTTGTAGACGTCTTCAGCGCTCATGTGGCGCTGGTCGCTGTTTTCCAAGATGTCGAGAATCTTAAGGCGCGGTAAGGTGGCCTTGAGTCCCGCCTTTTTGAGGTCGGCGCTTTCCAATGCTGCGCTCCCGCGGCGCGGCCTGAAACGCCAAGCCACGATCAAATTGTGAGGAGTTGTCCAAAAAAGCTTCGCATTATTCCCCGGAGCCGCGCAAGCAATGCCCGGAGCCCGGAAATCGCGGCAAGAAAACCGCTAGATTCGCTTCCTGGCTCCAATCGCCGCACCTCAATACGAGGAGCGGCATCACCACATCGGGTTTTCTGTTCAGCCAGATCTACGCCTGCTACTATAAATATCGACTTTTCAGCGGGATAGGCGGCCTTCTTAAACGTGGCTTTGAGCACGGATAATTCACTGCTTCGCTTCAACGCCCTGCCGGATTTCTCCAGGATCCGGCCGCAGCACGTGGTGCCCGCGGTCGACACCCTGCTCCAAGATTGCCGCAAAGTCATCGCAAAGGTGGCCGCATCCAAGGACTACACCTGGGAATCCATCGTCGGCCCGCTTGAGGAATGCGACGACCGGCTCAATAAAGCGTGGTCTCCGGTGAGCCATCTGCATTCCGTTGCCGACAATCCGGAGCTGAGAACGGCGTACAACGCTTGCCTTCCCAAGCTGAGCGAATATGCCACCGAAGTCGGGCAAAACAACGCATTGTTCGAGGCGTTTAAATCGCTGGAAAAGAATTCCGATTTCAAAGATTTCGATGCGGCTCAAAAACGTGTGGTGAAAAATGCGCTCAGAGATTTTCGTCTGGCCGGCGTTGCGTTGGGTGCAGAAAAAAAAGCACGCTTTAAGGAGATCTCAACGCGATTGTCCGAGCTGGCAAGCAAATTTGAAGAAAACGTGCTCGACGCGACGCAAGCGTGGAAGAAACACATAACCGACGTTTCCGATCTTTCCGGATTGCCGGATTCCGCGCTTGCGGTTGCGAAAAAACATGCTGAGCGCGAGGGCCTGAAGGGCTGGATGATCAACCTCGAGTTTCCATCCTATATCGCGGTGGTGACGTATGCCGACGACGAGGCGCTTCGGCGCGAAGTTTATGAGGCTTACGCTACGCGCGCCTCGGATGAGGGCCCCAACGCCGGTAAATGGGATAACGGAAAGCTGATGCATCAGATCCTGGCGCTTCGCCAGGAGATGGCGAAGCTACTCGGGTATGAAAACTATGCGGAGCTCTCGCTTGAAAGAAAAATGGCGCCGAGCTGCGACGAGGTGCTCAGTTTCATTCGCGATCTCGCGAAGCGAGCGAAGCCGGTTGCGGTGAAAGAGCTCAAAGAACTCGAGGAATTCGCCGGGGAGACGGACGGCAAGGGTTCCCTGAACTCTTGGGACATCGCCTACTACGCGGAGAAACTCAAAAAGAAAAAATTTTCAGTCTCCCAGGAAGACTTGAGGCCTTACTTTGCCGCGCCAGAGGTCGTCAACGGTCTGTTTGAAGTCGCCGGGCGGCTCTACGGCTTGCGTTTTACTCTGGTCGAGGGTGTCGAAGCCTGGCATCCCGATGTGCGTTTTTTCGAGATTCACGACGAAAAGGGGGAGCTCCGTGGCGCCTTTTACCTCGATCCTTATGCTCGCCCGGGCAAGCGCGGTGGCGCCTGGATGGACGAGTGCCGGGTGCGACGGCGCGGATCAGATGGAGTGCAAACCCCAATAGCGTATCTCACCTGCAATTTTACGCCCCCTGTGGATCACGAACCGTCGCTGCTGACCCATGACGAAGTCGTCACCCTTTTTCACGAGTTCGGTCATGGGCTCCACCACATGCTGACGCGCGTCGAACGCGCCGGCGTATCCGGAATCAATGGGGTCGAATGGGATGCAGTGGAGCTGCCGAGCCAGTTCATGGAAAACTTCTGCTGGGAGCGCGAGGCGCTATCCCTTTTCGCCTTGCACTATAAAACCAAAGAATCCCTGCCCGACGCGCTTTTCGATCGAATGCGCGCGGCGAAAAATTTCCACGCCGGCTTGTTGACCGTGCGTCAGCTGGAATTTGCGCTGTTCGATTTCCGCCTGCACATTGAATACGACGGCCGGCAGGATTTCATTCAGCGCGTGCTTGATGAAGTCCGCGACGAAGTCGCCGTGATCAAGCCACCGGCTTTTAACCGCTTTGCCCACGGCTTCTCACATATCTTCGCCGGCGGATACGGCGCCGGTTACTATAGCTACAAGTGGGCCGAGGTGCTTTCCAGCGACGCTTTCTCAAAGTTCGAAGAGCAGGGCATATTTGATCGCAAGACCGGACTTGAATTTCTCCACGCCATTCTGGAACAGGGCGGGGTTCGCGACGCCATGATGGCCTTCGTGGATTTTCGTGGACGCGAGCCAAACAGCGACGCCCTACTGCGTCACACCGGCATCAGCACCGAGTCGGAAACCGTCGGGAGTGCCGCATGACGCGTCGCTTGAGATTGGGACTTGCGGCGCTCCTCTTGCTCGCTTCGTTAAGCGTTCGCGCGGAGATCGCCTACGTGTCCGACGGCATCAACCTCGGCGTGCACCAGGAAGCCACGCTTACCAGCGCTATTCTCACCCTGGTGCCGGCCGGCACTCCGCTCGAAGTGCTGGAGCAGAAAAACAGTCTGACAAGAGTGAGACTAGGAAACGGCATCGAAGGTTGGGTGGATGGCCGCTATCTCAGCAAGACCATAACCCCAACGCAGAAAGCCAATGGCTTGGAAGCTGAACTGGTACAAACCGCGTCGGAACTGGCAAAGGCCCGCGAGCTTGCCGCAGAGCTCGAATTTCAGCTCAACCGCGAGAGAGAGCGCGCCAAAATCATGGAGGCCGATCTCCTAAAGGCCCGTAAGGAGCTTGAAAAAAGGCCCTCCAACCCCGACAACAGCGCCGCGACTTCCGCGGTCGGACAGCGAAAGCTGGCCAAGGCGACCGAGGAAAACAGGCGTTTGAAGAAGCGCATCGACGAGCTCGAGGTCAGTCTCAAAGCGGCTGTTTCCGAGTCCGGAGAAACGCCCGTAATTGTCGTTGAGCGCAATTCTTCGTCGGACGATGATGCCAGCCTGTTTTCCCGCTACACAGCCATCACCAGGTGGCAGCTCTGGGAGATCATGCTGCTGGTGTTCGGCCTGCTTCTCGCATTCGCCGTCGGCGGTTACGTGGTGGACTGGGAGGTCCGTCGCCGGCACGGCGGCTTCAGGGTCTGATCCATGATTGCTGCTCGCGCGGGCGCTAAGTCGCGCTCGGCCGCGAGTTCGGGTATATGCGGACCACCGGGGCCCGTATATTGCATTCGCGGCCCGTACCGGACCTTCTTGGAAATCTGCACAACGTGAAGATCGCGAGCTGGAACGTCAATTCACTCAAAGTTCGGCTGCCCCAGGTCGTGGACTGGATCGGCGAACGCCAGCCGGACGTGCTGGCGGTTCAGGAAACCAAGCTTACGGATGAGAATTTTCCGACCGCTGAAGTTGCCGCAACGGGTTACGAGGCCGCCTTCTCCGGTCAGAAGACCTATAACGGCGTCGCGCTTTTGAGCACTTCGCCCATCGAAAAAGTCGACACCCGGTTCCCCGAACTTGAAAAGGAAGAACGGCGCACTATTGCCGCGACTATCGGCGGCGTGCGGGTAATAAATCTCTACGTGGTAAACGGCCAGGAGGTCGGATCAGAGAAGTACCGGTACAAGCTCAAATGGCTCGATGCGGTGTCGGATTATCTGCGCGACCAGATGGAGGAATGG
>JBFHVA010000052.1:0-18637 GCA_041589735.1 Gammaproteobacteria bacterium
CGACGGCCCCGTCGCTGCGCTTGCCGGCCACTTGCCGAGCAAACGCATTGCATCCAGCGGGTATGACGGCCGCGTGTTCTTGCTCAGCAAGAACAAGCTGGCCCGAGAGCTCGACGCGCCACCCACGGACGCGCGCAGCCTTACCTTTGCGCCGGACGGCAAGCGGCTTTACGGCGGCGGCTGGTTTCGATTATTCCGCTGGGATCTCGTAGACGGCAGGCTCGGCGTCTTGGGCACGGATCACTGGGGTGTGATCGCATCAATGCAGTTCGCGCCCGGCGAAAATGCTATCGCCAGCATCAGCCGGGTCAACGACAGCGCGGTATTGTTTTTGGATCCGGAAAGCGGGGAGACTGTGCGAGATCTGCGCCGACACCCGGTCTGCGGCACTACGCTCGCGCTTTCCGCCGACGGGCGTTACCTGGCCAACACCGGTGACGACGGCGTGATCCGGATATTCGATCTCGAGAATCCACGCTTTCGCTGATCCGCGCCGCCGCATGTCGGGGCTTTGATCGGACTAAGGCCGCTCCTCGTTTTTGTCCCCTTACTCTATCGTGTGGCGCCAGCCGTCTAAAAACTCGTCGATCGCGGCCCGCGCAGGTGCACACTCCGGACCAATCAATTCCGCGCGAAGGTAAATAATGATGAGCGTGTAAGCGGTGAGTCCCACGTGCTCGTTTCTTCTCCGGGCTTCGCGGTGAAGCTTGCGAAAATGATCCAGCGCCCGTTGAAGACACACAACATTTTCGCCGCAGTTATTCTTTGCCTCGTCGATCTTATTGTGGGTTAATAGCGCAATTTCGCGTACCAGCTCCGATCGGTAGCTTTCCCGCGCATTTTCGATGATCAGCGGGGCATCGCGATTAAGGTGGCGTATCTCCCGCGCTTTGCTGTTAAAGAGCCCGAACATCAGAGGTGATCGTTAAGCAAAATCGCTCATCTTGAATCGTGTGAATCATGATCATTGCCAACGACGCCCATGCGGCTCAACTGAGCGTTATGAAGGTTGCGAAGCACCAGCAACGAGATGATTGCACCCGTGAGCGCCAAAAACATGTCCCACTGGGTATCCCAGAGATCGCCCTGGGTGCCGAGAAACTCGTGCGCCGCGTCGCCTCCAATCGACGCCGCCCACCACTCCAATATTTCATAAAACGCGCTAAAGGCAAGACAGACGCAAACCACGATAAAAAATAGCCAGGCTCCAGATTTGAGCGGCGAGCAGCGTATCAAGATTTCGCGCGTCAGTACCGCAGGAATGAATCCCTGAGCAAAGTGTCCGAAACGGTCATAGTGATTGCGCTCGAAGCCGAACAGATCTTGAGCCCAGAACCCCGGCGGAGTCTTGGCGTAGGTGTAATGGGCGCCGAGAATCAGGATCAGTGCGTGAATCACCAGCAGGCGATAGAGAAGCGGCGTCAGCGGAAAATTTCGCCGCGTCACCAGCACCAGTGGCAGGCCGATGACTACCGGCATTATCTCCAGCACCCAGGTGAGGCGATCTGCGGGGCCTATTCCTGAAAGCGCGGAAGCAAACAGGACCACCAGAATTAACGACCAGCCTTCCTTCGGGCTCAATCCCCCGGTATCCATTTCGACCCATTGTTCGTCCGCATGGCCGAGATATGGACCAGATCGGTCCTGAATTGCGAATGACGAAAAAACTTCAGTCCGGAAGCCTTATGGTGCCGCACGCGTACAGGACAGCGCGACCGGAGATGCTCACCCGGTCGCCCTTGAGCTCGCACTTAAGCCGCCCGCCCCTTTTCGAAACCTGCTCCGCTTCCAGAGGGTTCTTGTCGAGCCGCTCGACCCAGTAGGGAGTCAGGCTGCAGTGGGCCGAGCCGGTGACGGGGTCCTCCGCGATGCCGGCGCCGGGGGCGAAATAGCGCGAGACAAAGTCAACACTTTCCCCGGGCGCAGTCACGATGACCCCGTGGACGCCAAGCGCCTTGACCGCGGAAATATCCGGGCTGAGATCGCGCACCCGCCGTTCGGAATCGAACACTGCGAGATAGTTGTTAGCGGATTTGAACACCGTTTCCGGCACCGCGCCGAGCGCCGCGCCCACTTCCTTTTCCCGAGCCACCGGCTCGCGCGGCCTGGCCGGAAAGTCCATGGTCAAAAGCTCTCCCGTTTTCGCTACCACGAGGGTGCCGCTTCGGGTCTCGAAGCGCACGTTCTCGGAATCGCTTCCCGCTTCGTTGAGCAGATAGTGCGCGGTCGCCAGCGTGGCGTGGCCGCAGAGCTCGACTTCCATTGCCGGGGTGAACCAGCGGAGTCGATAGCCGCCGTTCTCGGCCACAAAAAATGCGGTTTCCGAAAGATTGTTCTCGGCTGCGATGGACAGCATGGTGTGGTCATCGAGCCAGGACTCGAGCGGACACACCGCCGCCGGAT
This sequence comes from Gammaproteobacteria bacterium, assembly GCA_041589735.1. Classification (GTDB taxonomy): domain Bacteria; phylum Pseudomonadota; class Gammaproteobacteria; order HK1; family HK1; genus CAMYJH01. Next base: position 2,404 of record JBFHVA010000052.1, read on the forward strand.
TGCCGGCGAACAGTCGGTCGGTGAAGCTGTCGAAGACGTAAAGAGGAATTTCACGCATGGCGCCGACCTCCGGGAACGAGGGTTGGGCTCAGCGTAGCAATACGAGGCGACGCGCTGTACCCGACAATCGACCCAAAGCAAACGTCGAAATGTCGGAGCATAAAGCTCTATATCGGGCTCAGTTCCCCAGCAGCCCTTTGATCAGCTCCTTGGCTTTGTCCTTGACCTCATCGGCCTTTTCCTTGACCCCTTCCGCAGCCGAAGCGGTCCCGTCGGAAGCAGTCGAGCCGCCGATCTTTTCCTGGATGATTTCCTTGACCTTGGATTCGGCCAGTCCCTTGCCCAGCGACTCTGCGTCGAGCGCATACTTTTGCTCGGTAAAAGTGCCGGTGATCCGAATCGGAATGGTCACGCCACTGAGCTCCGCGAGTTCTTTTCCGCCCTGACCCTTGGAGGTCCCGACTACCTTGGCGTGCACCCGGTAGTCGATGGTCTCCGAAGGCAGGTCCGCCCGCCCTGCACCGGTGACGCGCAGCAGCGGAGACTTGGCTAGAAGATCCTTGTTCTGGGCCAAGCCATCGGTGAAGGTCACGGTGCCGGTGAGCTCGGCAAAGTCTGTCTGCTCGGGCTCCTCGCTGGGCGGCAGGGTCTGGCCTTTCAGCTTGGCGCGCGCTTCGCGGATCATGCGTCCGATATTGACGCCCTTCACCGCGCCATTCTGAAAAATGAAGGCCGCGTTGCCGTTGAGGGTCTTTTTCACGCTCTCGGGCTCCGTGCCGATTGCGCTCACCTGTATGGAGATATCCCCTTTGCCGGTGAGCTTCTCTTCACCCTGTAAATCTTTCACCAACGGACCCGCCTGGATCCCGGTGAGCTTTTCGTTGAGGAAAATCTTGGGCTTGTCGCCCCTGGCGTCGAGCTGAATGTTTCCCGCGTAAACGCCCTCATATAGCTTTGCGGTCAACGGGGTGATCTGGATGAGTCCGTTTTTCGCCGTGATGTTGGCGTTGAAGTCGGTAACGGTGAGCTTGGCCACCTTGAATTTTACCGCCGCCAGCTTGCCGACCACGTTGAGGGCACGAAGGGTTTCCATCGGCAAGCCGCCGGCCGAAGCGGCCGCCGCGCCGGGGGTTCCGGCGGCCTCGGGCTCGCCCTCCTTCGGCGGGGGCAGGTAGCGGTCCGCGTCCATTTCGTCGAGACCGAAGCTGAAGCCGATGGCCGGCCTGGCAAAATTCTGCACCAATACTTCGCCTCTCAAATTAGAGTCGTCGAGCTTCATGGTGATCGGCTTGAGGGCGAGACTGTTGTCGGTACCGCTGATACCGGCTTCCAGCGAGGCGCTTGCGAGCACCGAAGAGTCCGCGGTCTCGATTTCAGTCTGGGTCAAGTTAGAAAGCATGGTCCGGGGACTGAAGTCAGGCACTTTCAGTGTGCCCGAGAATTTAGGACCCTCCGGCGTCAGCTGGCCGCTCAGCGTGAGGTCCGCTTCCACGCCCAGGCTGTTGAGCGTAAGGCTCTCGACGCGAAACGAATTCTGCTTGCCGTCCGCGACTAATTCGGTAAAAAGGCTCAGTTCCAGCTTTCCGCCCGGAAACTGCTCACCCTGGAAGCCCGCATCTAAATTGAAACCAATTGCCCGGAACAGCTGACTGTCCGGATTCATCTCCAGCTTTCCTGCGCCTTCAATTCGGCCGCTCATCGGCGGCTCAGTGCTCTGCAAATCTAGACCGACGCTTACGTCCACCGGGTTGCCGGGATTGAGGGCGCCGGTGGTCAGGCTGAAATTACGCACCGTGTACTGCTGTCCCGCCTGAGCGTCGGTCCAGCTGATGTTGGCGTTTCGAATGTCCAGACCGCCGATCGCAAAGGCGGCAAGCTGCGGCGCTTTGCCGGGCGCCGCCGGTTGACCGGGTTCTTTTTCACCCTTGGCGAGATCGTCCCAGTTGGTTTCACCCTTGGCGTTTTTTTCCAGGTTGAGGTGAAGCCCATGAACCTCCAGCGTGTCCATGACCAATTTCTTGCGCAGCAGCGGAATCAGCTTGAGGCGGATCGCGACCTTGTCCGTGGATGCGAAGACCGGCGCTTGGAATCCCGGCGCGTTTCCAAGCTCCACACTGCCCATCTCAAATCCGAGCCAGGGAAACCACGTCAACAAAATGTCCCCTTCGATTTTGAGCTCGCGGCCGGTTTGCTCTTTGACCTTGACCTCAATCTCGTCACGATAGTCGTTGGGGTCGATCATGAGTGGCACGATGATGATGACCCCTATCACCAGGGCCACCGCAACGGCGAATATGACGCCGAGGCCTTTAAGTATCGTCTTCAATGACTTACTCCATTACTGCTTGCGTCCGGGCAGCTTAACCCGGACGCATTTAATCTATTTGCGCATAAGCTGGGCACGCGTCGAAGGAATCTACCTTGTTCGGGGGCCGATAGCCTGAAAAGTTCCATCGACAGATCGTGCCACGCCGTCAGCGTCATTCCAATCGCCGGCGGAACCCCATGTTTAACCAACGTTTCGAGAGAGATGCCGGGGTTAAAGTTCGATGCTAATCCGAACCGGTTGATGATCTGAGCCGCTGGCATTGGCGTCAATCTCAACGCTTCGGACGAGCCCGCGGAGCCCCGCGCTCACGAAACAGTAGTCGAGCCGCACCGGTCGCCCGTAAATTTCGGCGGTCACACCCTGGTCGACTTCGTGGCCGGTCTCGACCCAGGCGTCGACGAAGCCCTCCGGATTAACCACCCGACCACCGTAGGGCGAAACGGGTCCGGCGATCCGCGCGTACTCCGCTGACTCCGGCTCGAAATTGAAGTCGCCCATGAGCACGACATTACCCGGCATGGGGGGAGGCATGCCGTCCTGGGTCCATTCCTCCTTGAGGCCACCCCCGGTAAGCGCCGCTCCCTCGAACCGCGCGCTGCGGTGAATTTCAAGCAGGCGCTCGACCTGGGGCATACGGGTTTCTTCGCTGAGGTGAGTCAAGTGCACGGAGTAAAAACGCAAGGGACCCTGCTCCGTGTCGATAACGCACTCCAGCGCGTTGCGCTGCAGACTCATGGGGCCGAGGCTCGCGTACTTTGGCAAAAGGTGATTGCGCGAAGAAATGATCGGCAACTTGGAAAGTAGCATGTTGCCGAACTGTCGGCGCCGGTTGGCACCGCGTTCCGCGCCCGGTGGACTATCCACGTGGAGATCGACACCGGCGCCGTAAACCCAGTAACAGTCGCCGAGCAGCCCTGCAATCTCCGCGGGCTGATCCACATTGCCGGAGCGCGACCAGTAACGCTCAACTTCCTGCAGAGCAATGATATCGGCGCTTTTGATTTCTGCCGCGATGCGCTCGAGGTCGAAGCGTTCGTCCTTACCGCGGCCGTATTGGATGTTGTAGGTGATAAGTTGCATTCGTTGGTCCGATTAATGGCCATTCAAGGTGGCAACTTCCGGATACGATTTCGTAGATAGTAGGTGGTAGATGGGGAAAGAGCATTGCGGTGCCCCACTCCCTATCTACCATCTACCGAAACACGACATACGATCCCAATCTAATCCAAACTCCCCACCACCGCCTTTCTGAACCGGCTCTTGAGCCAAGTGCCGTCTCGCTCCGGGAGCACCATCGGCAACTTTGCGTCGTCTACTTTCACGACGCAGAACACCGGGCCGTTGATTTCATAGAGCTTTGGAATGAACTCAGTCAGTTCGTTCTTGCTGTTGATGGTGGCCGCCAACGGGAAGCCAGCCGAAGAAGCCATACCGGCCAGATCGACGCCGTGATGAGTATGTGTCGCCTGCATCCCGGTCTCGCCGTAACGCTCGTTGTCCAAGACGACGACGCTCAGGTTTGAGGGCCGCTGAACGGAAATCGTGGCGAGCGCACCCAGTCCCATGAGCATTTCGCCGTCGCCGGTGATGACCAGGACCCGTCGCGCAGGCTGGGCGATGGAAAGTCCGAGGCCAATCATCGCGGCGCCGCCCATGCCGCCCCAGACGTAGAAGTTTGTATCTATGTCTCCAGCTGCGGCGGCGTCCCAGCACGGGCTGCCCAGTCCGGTAATGAGCAGAGCGTCCCCGCGCTGTTTGAGGATCTGGGCTACGGCTTCGCGTCTATCCAGCTTTTTCAAAGGCTTCGGCATCTTCGTTACTTCCACACTTTGTAACCGATGATGCGCTGGGAAATCAGCACCGCCACGGAGCGATAAGTACTGAATGCGAGCGTCAACGCGGCGGTCACAGTTTCCACCACGCGCGAGACGTCGTCCACCGGTTTCACCAGCACGCCGGCGTTCGCCAGCGCGCGGTCGGTACTGTCGCCCATGGGCACCTGCCACGGATTGAATTCGCCGAATTCACCGCGCATCGTGACCAGGCTGAAGAGCGGAAAGCGGCATTCCTGGATCAGGGAGAACATGTTGATGCAGTTGCCGACGCCGCTCGACTGCATCAGCAGCGCGCCGCGATCGCCGCCAAGCCACGCACCCGCGAGCATCGCCACGCCTTCTTCCTCGGTGGTGAGCGGCACCGCGCGAACTTTATTCGAGCGTTCGCATAGCGAAATGAGACGCGCATGACCGGCGTCGGGGACGTACGCGACCTGGCGGATCCCGTTGTCGATGAAGCTCTCGAAGATGCCGTCCCCCCAGGGGATCTCCGTTTTCTTCTTTTTGACCATCCTTTTTTTGCTCCGATATTCCAGCACACCTTGGCGACGGCGCCGGGCCGGTGCTGAATCTTATGACAAAAAGGCCGCGGAGCAAGAATCGACGCTGCCCGGGGGGAAGTCGCCACGGGTGGCGCTAAAGTTCACATTTCGGTCACGAAGGGAGCGATCCCGATCTCAGCCGCGTTGAATTTATCTACACTTTGTCGGCGAGTATTTGGGAATAAGAGCATGTATCCACGCGCCCTGCTGATATTAATGGCCGCCCTTCTTGCCGTGCCCGGAGCCGCACGGGCGGAGACGCTAGCGTTCGAGAGCACGCCCGAACGGGTGAGTCTGCTGGAGCTCTACACTTCGGAAGGTTGCAGCAGCTGTCCACCGGCAGACCGCTGGCTGAGCGATCTCAAAGACGACCCGCGGCTGTGGCGGGCGGTGGTTCCAGTTGCGTTTCATGTCGACTACTGGGACTACATCGGCTGGCCCGATCGTTTCGCCTCACCCCGTTACAGCCAGCGCCAGAAGAGCCACGCCCGCAACGGTCATGTGTCAAGCGTCTATACCCCGGGGTTTGTGCTTGCCGGAAAAGAGTGGCGCTCGTGGTTTATCTTCCCGGTGCTCAAAGTCAAAGCCGATGAGGCGGTGGGGACACTGAGGCTCGAGCTCAATCACGATAGCGTGAGCGCTTTATTCAACCCGCTTTCGCTTCCGTCCCGGCCCCTCGAGCTTCACATCTCGGTGCTCGGGTTCGGACTCGAAACCGAGATCAAAGCAGGCGAGAATCACGGCAAAACCCTTAAGCACGACTTCGTCGTGCTCGGCCACACCCGGGTCGCCATGCGCCGGCATCAGAGCGGCGTGATTGCGCAAACCAAGCTGCCTGAGCCGCGATTCGAAAGCCGTGCAAAAGCTATCGCCGCCTGGGTGAGCGTTGTCGGCGATCCCAATCCGATACAGGCGGTGGGCGGCTGGCTTGAACGGCCTTAGCCAAAAGCTTTTCCGTCCCTCAGTTTCGCAACCATTCTTCGACGGCCTCGCTGAATCCATCGTCATCGTTACTCTTCACAACGTCATAGCGACGTTTGAGTGCCTCCGGCGAATTGGCGACGACGCGAGCGGCCGGCGCCCATTCAAGCAAATCTAAGTCGTTGAAGTCGTTACCCACGGCCAGCGCGCGCTCGTGATCGAGGCCTAGCTCGGAGCAGATCCAGGCCGAGGCGATGGCCTTGGATACGGTTTGCGGAAAGATTTCGATCCAGCGCGAGGACATGTCCAGCGGCGACGTTGTAAGAATGACCTTGTGACGCTCCAGCGCTTTCTCCAATGCTTCGAACTGGGACGGGGCCTCGAAGGGCTCGATGGCGAGCAGCTGGCTCGCCCGCTGAAGGCGTGGCGGGTGCTCGGGCCAGGGCTGTGCAAACTCGCCGTATCGCTGGCAGCGGGCGTCGAAGTCCGGATTCGACTCAGAAGCGCTAAAGTAAAAAAAGCGATGATTGTCGGGTACTCCATGATGAAGCATGAAATCCAGACCTCTTTGCATCAACACTTCGGCAATGGAAAGCGCGTCCTCCGCCGACATGTCGTGGGCGAGCATGAGTGATTTCGACGGCCACTCGACAACCCCGGCGCCGGAGGAAAAAATCAGGTAGTCGATAGGAAAGTCGTCGTCGAGAACCTGCTGAGCGGAATAAAGCGTTCGCCCGGTGGCCACCACGCGAATAATCCCCCGTACACTCAGCCTGTTCAGGGTTTCGCGGTTGCGCGGGCTCAAAGCGTGCGCCGAATCGAGCAGCGTGCCGTCGAGATCCGAAACGACAATCACGTCGCAATTTCCCCCAATCGCGCCACCACCAGCGTGAGATCGTCGGTGCGAGGCGCGCCTCCGGAGTATTTCCTGAGCGTCGACAGAATGCAGTCGCGCATCGTCATGGCGGAGTTGTTTGCGCAGTCCCGGATGCTTTGCTCCAGCCCTTGCGCGTCGAACATATTTCCGCCGGCATCCCGCGTTTCCGAAATACCGTCCGTGTACAGCACCAGCAGGTCCCCCGGCCGCCAAGGGATCTCCCGTTCCTCGAATTCCTGCGCGTCCTCGTCCAGAGCGCCGAGAATAGGATCCAGCGCGTCGAGCTTTTTCAGCTCCCCGCTCGCGGGCGTGAACAGATACGGATAGGGGTGGCCGGCGTTGGCGTAGGTAAGCACGTTACGCGTGAGATCGAGCACGACGTAGCAACAGGTCATGAGCAATCTGCGCTGAATCGACAACGACAGTGCCCGGCGCATGGCTTTCATGATCTCCGCAGGCGTATGCGCGACGCGCGCCTGGGTGTGCACACAGCTTTTGGCCATGGCCACGAAAAGGCCGGAGTAAAAGCCGTGCCCGGTCACGTCGCAGATGATAATGCCCACCTCTTGCGGACCGTACTCGATGTAATCGTAGAAATCTCCGCCCACTTCCGCCGCCGGGCTGCAGTATCCTGCGATTTCCAGCGAGCGGGTGAGAAGGTGCTCCCGCGGCAGCATTCCCGCCTGGATTTCCCGCGCCCGGGCAATGTCCTGGCGCCAGCGTTCCTGCTCCGCCACCAGTCTTACGCGACGCTCCACGTCCTGCCTGAGCTTGCCGGTGAGCAGGCGGAAGATCCCCCGCGCCACTTCGGCGTCCTGGGAAAGCATCTTCTGGAAGCTTTCGCGTTCCCACTTGAACAGCACGGTATCCGTCTCCGCCACGGCCGCGGTGCTTCGAGGCTCGTCATCGATGAGCGCGAATTCCCCCACGCACTCCCCGCGCTGCCGCGCGAACAGATGCACGTCATCGGACTGTAGGCTCAAGACGCCGTCTTTGATGATGTAGACGGCGTCGCCCACATCGCCCTTCTCGAACAGCGTCTCGCCTGCGGACAGGTGAACTTCCACCAGGTGACGATCGATCAGCTCGAGCATACGAACGGGCATGTGCGCAAACAGCTCAGTTTGCTTGAGGAACTCAGTATGATCAGAAGACGGCACGGTCCTGACTCAGTGAAACTGCACTTCCGTAGCAACGGAAGAACGCCCTTACGAAACGTCGTGCTGCCACTTAGCTCTTTTGGCGTGGCGCAGCTCCACTATAGCGTCTGGCAGGTGCGACAGAAATAGGAGCGCCGCCCGGAGAGATTTTCACGCACGATGGCGTCGCCGCATTCGAAGCAGGGCTCGCCGCTGCGGCCGAAGACGGCGAAGCGGTATTCGTCACGCGACCAGCCTTGACCCTTGAGCTTTCGCACCCGCTCGGGATCGTTGGTCACGCCACGGGTTTTATAAGAGCGCAACATAATCCGTCGCGTCTCCCTGGCGAGCGCCGACAGTTCCGCATCTGACAAGGACTGTGGTCGCCGGGATGGATGCACGCGGGCGGCGAAAAGAATTTCGCTGCGCAGGTAATTGCCGACGCCTGCCAGAAAACTTTTGTCCAGGAACAACGACGCGAAGCTTCGCCGGTGGAATTCCGGCAACTCGAACCGGCCTCTTAACTGCTTCAGGCTTACGCTTTCGTTGAGAATGTCCGGACCGAGCGTTTGCAGATACGGATGTTTATTAATTTCTGCGCTGGGCAGCACCGCGATATCCGATGCGCTGTAAAGCAGCGCGCGCTTATTTGGGCCATCAATGGCGACGCGCAGCTGCCTCCCCGTCTCCGGAACGTTGCCGTTGTCGCATACCACCCATCTGCCGTAGAGCTGGTTATGGCTGTAGAGCGTCAGATCATTGCCGAAGCCGATGAGCATGGCCTTGCCCCGGGCCCGGACTGAAAGCACCTTGCGACCCGACAGCGTCTTTTCAAATTTCTTCAGCGTTTTTAAGCCAAAGAATACTTTTCGCGCCTTGCGCCCCTCGATGGCAGCGCGGACCCGTTCGGCCTCGAGGCGGATTTCCGGTCCTTCAGGCACGCGTGGATCCTCCGCGGCAAACGATACCTCTGGACTCGAGCTCCGCGACGCTCGCCTCGTCCAGTCCCAGAACTTCTGCCAGCACTTCCATGGTGTGCTGGCCCACGGTGGGCGGCGCGCGGCGGTAGCTTACCGGAGTTTCGGAAAATCGCATGGGATTTGCGAGAAGCGTGACCTCTCCGTCCGCGGCAAGCGGATGCGGAAGCTTGACCGTCATCTGCCGGTGCGAGACCTGGGGATCGGCGAATACCTGGTCGATGGTGTTGACCGGTCCGCAGGGCACGTTGCGCGCCGCGAGTCCTTCGAGCCACTCGCTCACCGGCCGCGCGGCAATCAGGGCCTCGAGCTCGGGAATGAGCGCGTCGCGATTGCGAACCCGCCGATCGTTGCTGGCAAAGCGCGAATCGTCGGCAAGGTCCGGGCGGCCAGCGAAATCGCAGAATCTTCGGAACTGCTGATCATTGCCCACGCCCAGAATGATGTGGCCGTCCTTCGCCTTGAACACCTGGTAAGGCACCACGTCCGGGTGGGCATTGCCGCGGCGCCTCGCCACCTCCCCGGAAATCAGGTAGCGCTGGCCCTGGTTGGCGAGCCAGGATACCTGGGCATCGAGCAGCGCCATGTCGATGTGCTGACCTCGTCCGCTGGCGTCTTTCGATCTGAGCGCCGCGAGAATGGCAACCGCCGCGTACATACCGCACATGATGTCGGACACCGCCACGCCCACTTTACACGGCTCGCCGTCTTGCGGACCGGTGATGCTCATGAGCCCGCCCATGGCCTGAATCAGCAAGTCGTAGCCGGGACGCGCGGCATAGGGACCGGTCTGGCCAAATCCGGTGATGGAGCAGTACACCAATGCCGGATTCAGCTGACGAATAGTGTCGTAGTCGAGGCCGTATTTTTTCAAGCCCCCTGTCTTGAAGTTTTCCACCAGCACGTCGGACTTCGTCGCAAGCTCCCGGATCAGCGCCTGTCCTTCCGGGCTGCCGATATCCACCGCCAGGGATCGCTTATTGCGGTTTGCGCAGAGGTAATAGGCGCTCTCCCGGGTCGGATTTCCGCCCGTGTCCGCTAGAAAAGGCGGGCCCCACTGGCGCGTGTCGTCCCCGGCCCCGGGACGCTCCACCTTGATCACCTCGGCGCCCAGATCGCCGAGCAGCTGGGTGCACATGGGGCCCGCCAGCACTCGGCTCAAATCCAGCACCCGCACGCCTTTCAGGGGTCCCGAGTTTTTCACGATGTTTCCTTGATTCAGTTCTGGATCGTTCGGGGTGAGGCGAAGTCAAAAGGATGCCTTCCGCCGAAAGGAAAGGTACAGTGCCCCGGGGCGAACCGAAACCTCAGGAACTGAAGATTGCGGAGATTTGGGTACAATCTGTCCCCGTTCGTCCCGGCGAGTGCTTGATTATATTTAATGTGGTGGTGCGGAACCCTGGGAAGGCGAGGCGGTCCAGCCGACAGATGGGCTCGGTAACTCGCTTTTCGGGAGCTTTATTTCTGATCGCGGCGCTGCTGCCGTACAGCGCGTTCCCTTCGCAGACTGTGGCCCCGGTCCACGCCATCGCCATGCACGGTAGTCCAAAGTACGGCCCCGACTTCAATCACTTCGACTACGTCAATCCAAACGCGCCCAAGGGCGGCACGCTGCGACTGGCCGCTTCCGGAACCTTCGACAGCTTCAACCCCTTCATTCCGAAGGGCGCGGCGTTCGGTCAGATCGGGATCGAAACGCTGCTCACCAGCAGCGCCGACGAACCGTTCACCGAGTACGGCCTGATCGCAGAAAGTATCGAGATGCCCGAGGACCGCTCGTGGGTTATTTTCAACATCCGTCCGCAAGCGCGCTGGCATGACGGCGAGCCCATAACCGCCGACGACGTGATCTGGTCTTTTGAGACATTAATCTCAAAGGGCAATCCTTTTTATCGATTTTATTACGGCAGTGTCGAACCCCCGCAGAAGCTCGGGGAGCGACGAGTGAAGTTCAGCTTCAAGGAAAAGGGCAACCGGGAGCTACCGCTGATCGCCGGACAGGTTCCTGTCCTTCCGAAACATTACTGGGAACGGGAGGTAAACGACTTCGAGAAGACGACATTGACCCCGCCTCTGGGCAGCGGGCCATACCGGATCGCAGAATTTGAACCCGGCCGCTTCGTAGAGCTCAAGCGGGTCGGGAATTACTGGGGAAGCGACCTGCCGGTAAATGTAGGCCAGAACAACTTCGACCGCGTTCGCTTTGATTTCTTTCGCGACGACACGGTCATTCGCCAGGCCCTCAAATCCGGTGACATTGATTACCGCGAAGAAAACCAGGCCAAAGCCTGGGCCTTGGACTACGACGTTCCGCCAGTCAATCGCGGCTGGCTCCAGAAAGAGGCGATTCCCCACGGACTTCCAACCGGGATGCAGGCTTTCGTCATGAACACCCGCAGGTCATTGTTTACCGATCCGCGGGTGCGCCGGGCGCTCGCCTACGCCTTCGACTTCGAGTGGACCAACGCGCATCTATTTCACGACCAGTACACGCGCACGGAAAGCTATTTCTCTAACTCCGAGCTGGCGGCGCGAGGACTCCCCGAGGGCGAAGAGCTGGAGATTCTGGAACGCTACCGCGGACGTATTCCCGATGAGGTATTCACCACGATTTACCAGGCGCCGTCCACCGACGGCAGCGGCTGGTCAAGAGAGAATCTGAAGAAGGCTTTCGATCTTCTGGAGTCCGCCGGCTGGTTGGTCAAAGACATGGAACTCGTCAACGAGCAGACCGGTGAGCGGTTTCGGTTCGAGATTCTCCTGGTCAGTCAGGCCTTCGAGCGCATTGTGCTGCCCTTTGTTCGTAATTTGAAAAGGCTTGGCATCGACGCCCGGGTGCGTCTGGTGGATTCCTCCCAGTACATCAACCGCCTGCGATCATTCGATTTCGACATGATCATCTTCAGCTGGGGACAGTCCGACTCGCCCGGCAACGAACAGCGCAACTACTGGTCCAGCGAAGCGGCGGACTCAGCGGCAGCGCGCAATTTCGCCGGCATCAAGGACCCGGTGGTTGACGAGCTGATTGAGCTGGTGATCACGGCGCCGGATCGCGAGAGCCTGGTCGCCCGCACCCGGGCCCTGGATCGGGTGCTGCTGCACGGACACTACGTCATCCCCAACTGGCATATCCGCGTGGATCGAATTTTGTACTGGAACAAATTCTCCCGGCCCGCCGTTACCCCGAAGAACGGTACGTCCACCGACTACTGGTGGTTCGACGAGGTCAAGGCGGCGAGACTCGCCGACGCGCGGCGCGCGACAGGCTCGTTGAATGGCGCCAGCACCAGCGATACTCCGGGCGTCGGCACCACGGTGTTCGCCGCCATCGCCATGCTGTTTGTCGGCTGGATGGTGTTCAGGAAAGTGATGAAGCCACACGCCAAATGACTGCCTACATCATCCGCCGGCTTCTGCTCATGATTCCGACCCTGTTCGGAATCATGCTGATCAACTTCATCATCGTTCAGGTGGCGCCCGGCGGTCCGGTGGAGCAGGCCATAGCTCAAATTACCGGAGAGGGCGCGGATATCACCGAGCGCGTGACCCGCACCGGCGCGGACACGACGACGACCACAAGGCCCGTCGTCCGCGACGGAACCACGAGCCGCTACCGCGGTGCCCAGGGTCTGGACCCCGAGTTCATCAAGGAGCTGGAGGAACGCTTCGGCTTCGACAAGCCCATGCACGAGCGCTTCTTTCAGATGATGAGGAGCTACGTGGTATTCGATTTCGGCGAGAGCTTTTTCCGAGATCGCTCGGTGGTGGACCTGGTGCTGGACAAGATGCCGGTGTCCATTTCTCTCGGCGTTTGGACCACGCTTCTGGTTTATCTAATTTCGATTCCGCTTGGCATCGCCAAGGCGGTGCGCGACGGCAGCCGCTTCGACGTCTGGACCAGTTTTGCCCTGGTGATCGGCACGGCGATTCCCAGCTTTCTATTTGCCGTGTTCCTTCTCGTGATCTTCGCCGGCGGCAGCTATTTGGACTGGTTTCCCTTACGCGGCCTCACTTCGGAGAACTGGAGCGATCTTTCACTCGTTGGCAAGGTGCTGGATTACTTCTGGCACATTACCCTTCCGGTGTTTTCCATGGTTATTGGCGGATTCGCCGGGCTCGCCATGCTGACTAAGAACTCCTTTCTCGACCAGCTCAATCAGCAGTACGTGATTACCGCCAGGGCCAAGGGACTTGCCGAGCGGCGGGTTTTATATGGTCATGTGTTTCGCAACGCCATGCTCATCGTCATTGCGGGCTTCCCCGCCGCTTTTGTAGGCGTTCTGTTTACCAGCTCGGTGCTCATCGAGGTAATTTTTTCCCTCGACGGGCTCGGCCTGCTGGGATTCGAAGCGGCATTCAACCGTGACTATCCGGTGATGTTCGGCACGCTCTATTTTTTCTCGCTCATTGGTCTGACGCTGAACCTTTTGGGGGATCTGGCCTACACCGTCGTGGATCCGCGTATTGACTTCGAGGCCAGCGAGGTTGCGGGTGAGGGCATCGATTTCGCGGATGATTCGACATGAGCGCAGTCGCAAATCAACACACGCTGCTTGGAATGAAAATCACACCGATAACGCGGCGACGCTTCGAGAATTTCCGCCGCAACCGCCGCGGCTGGTGGTCGCTCTGGATCTTCCTGGTGTTGTTTATCGTCACTCTGTTCGCCGAGTTCGTCGCCAATGACAAGCCCTTCCTGGTCTACTACGACGGCGGATTTTATGCGCCCATATTCAAGCGCTACTCGGAATCCACCTTCGGCGGCGAGTTCGGGACGGAGGCCGATTACCGCGACCCCTACGTGGACAAACTCATCGATGATAAGGGCTGGATGGTCTGGCCCATCGTGCGCTACAACCACCGAACGGTCGCCTGGGACCTGGGCGAGCCCGCGCCCTCCCCGCCAAATGCGGAGCACTGGCTCGGCACCGACGACCAGGCGCGGGACGTGGTGGCGCGTCTGATTTACGGCTTTCGCATCTCGGTTCTGTTCGGGTTCACCCTCACCATCATCAGCGCAATCATCGGCGTCTCCGCCGGCGCGGTTCAGGGCTACTTCGGCGGATGGACTGATCTGGGGTTTCAGCGATTCATCGAGATCTGGTCCGGCATGCCTACCCTGTTCCTACTGATCATTCTCGCCAGCGTGGTGGAGCCCAACTTCTGGTGGCTGCTGGGTCTGCTGCTGCTGTTCTCCTGGATGGGCTTCGTCGGCGTGGTGCGCGCGGAGTTCCTGCGCGCGAGGAACTTTGACTACATCCGCGCCGCGCGGGCGCTGGGCGTCTCCGACACCAAGATCATGTTTCGCCACGTGCTGCCCAACGCCATGGTAGCGACCATTACCTTCATGCCCTTCACGCTTGCGGGATCCGTGACCATCCTGACGTCTCTGGACTTTCTAGGCATCGGACTGCCGCCGGGATCGGCGTCCCTGGGCGAGCTGCTGGCCCAGGGCAAGGCCAATCTGCAGGCGCCGTGGCTCGCGCTGACGGGATTCTTCGTCATTTCGATCATGCTGAGCCTGTTGATTTTCATCGGCGAAGCGGTGCGCGACGCCTTCGACCCGCGAAAGCTGTTCGCTGACCAGCCGCCTCCGGAAGACACCGGCCCGGCACCGTCGGAAGGCCCCGCCCGCCCGGCAACGCAGGCGGCGGATTAAACTTAAAGCGAAACTCGACCACCGATGATTCAATTAAAAAGGGTGCAGGCGATGTCGACTGAACGGCCCGCTCTAGTGAATCGTGAACATGCTCGCTCCTACAGCGGGCTTAGTTTGATATCGCGTCACAGAAAACGCGTCGCCTGTCGCCGAAAAATCACATGAGTCGATCCGATCCTCTGCTTCAGATCTCCAACTTGAGCGTCGACTTTCGCGTCGGGCGAGAGACACACCGGGCGGTCAGCAATGTCTCGCTGGAGGTGAAGAACGGGGAGACCGTGGCGCTGGTGGGCGAGAGCGGATCCGGCAAATCGGTAACGGCGCACTCGGTGCTGCAGCTCCTGCCCTATCCGCTGGCGTCGCACCCCCGCGGCAGCTCGGTGCGTTTTCGCGGCGAAGAGCTCATGGGCGCCGGAAAAGAGCAGCTCATGAAAGTGCGCGGCAACGAGATCTCGATTATTCCCCAGGAACCCCTAAGCGCGCTGAATCCCCTGCATAAGGTGCAAAAGCAGATCGAGGAATCTCTTTTCGTGCACAAGGGGCTCGGTCCAGACGCCGCCCGGGCGCGCACCCTGGAGCTTCTGAGCCTGGTAGGCATCCGAAATCCCGAGCAGCGCTTAACTTCCTATCCGCACCAGCTTTCCGGCGGACAGCGCCAGCGGGTGATGATTGCCATGGCGCTGGCCAACGAGCCTGAACTGCTGATCGCGGACGAGCCGACCACCGCCCTGGACGTGACCATACAGGCCCAGGTTCTGGAGCTGCTTGAAGATCTGCAGACCCGGCTCGGGATGGCTATGTTGCTCATCACCCACGATCTCACCGTGGTGCGCAGAGTGTCCGATCGGGTTTACGTGATGCAGGGCGGCGAGGTGGTGGAATCCGGCGAAACTGCAACCGTGTTTGAAAAACCCGCCCATCCATACACCCGCAAGCTGCTTGCAGCCCAGCCGTCCCCGGCGCCGCCGCGGCCCGCGCGAACGCCGAAGACCATTGTCGAAGCCGATAATGTTCGTGTGTGGTTTCCTATCCGCGCCGGCGTGCTGCGCCGGACCGTGGATCACATTAAGGCCGTTGACGGAATTTCAGTAAGCGTCACCGAGGGCCGAACCGTTGGCGTCGTTGGCGAAAGCGGCTCGGGCAAAACTACCCTTGGCCTCGCACTGCTCAGACTCGAGCGTTGTGGCGGTAAGGTCGTTTTTGCCGGTCGGGCGATTCGAAAGCTGAATACGAAGGAGCTGAGGCCGCTGAGGCGCGAGATGCAGATCGTATTCCAGGATCCCATTGGCAGCTTAAGTCCGCGCATGTCCGTGGGCCAGATTATCGAAGAGGGACTCAAGGTTCACGACCTTGGCGGCGGCGATGAAGAGCGGGATGCGATGATTGTCAACGCGCTCAAAGAGGTCGGCCTGGATCCGGAGACCCGCCACCGCTATCCGCACGAATTCTCCGGCGGTCAGCGCCAGCGCATCGCCATCGCCCGCGCCATCGTACTCAAGCCTCGCTTCATCGTTCTGGACGAGCCCACCTCTGCGCTGGACATGTCGGTGCAGGCGCAGATTGTCGATCTGCTGCGGGAAATCCAGGCGCACCACAAGATCGCCTACCTGTTCATCAGTCACGACCTTCGTGTCGTGCGTGCCATGAGCGATGAGATCATCGTGATGCGCGACGGCAAGGTGGTGGAGCAAGGGCCCGCGCGGGACATTATCGAATCGCCCAAGGAGCCCTACACCCGCGCGCTCATGGCTGCCGCCTTCGATCTCAAGGTCGCCGAGGCCGGGGCGGTTTCGGAATAATTGGGTGACGGGTGATGCGTGGCGCGGCGTTGGCAGATAATTGACGTGGACAACGGCTCGACTTTCCCGCCCGCGACCATCGCCTCCCGCCTCCTGGCCACTGCCTAGCCAAATGATCCAACCGGCCTTCGGCCCTTCCGCTATCCTCGCTCCAGC
>JBFHVA010000053.1:0-18258 GCA_041589735.1 Gammaproteobacteria bacterium
CAGCGTGCCTCGGTGGGTTCGCGACAGGTGGGCGTGGTGCACGTCATGGAGCGACTCGCCTATCACTCCGGACGCATGCCTTGGAGAAACGCGGTGCTGCAGTTCTTCGGAGGCGCGCTGTCCATTATGTCCGGGCACTCGGTGGGACGGGAAGGACCCGTGATCCACGTAGGCGCCGCCAGCAGCAGCCTGCTCGGCCAGTGGCTTGGATTTCCCAACAACAGCATTCGGGTGCTGGTCGCCTGCGGCGTGGCGGCCTCCATCGCCGCATCCTTCAATACCCCGATAGCCGGGGTCATATTCGCGATGGAAGTCGTGCTGATGGAGTACACGCTGGCGGGCTTCACGCCGGTGATACTCGCCGCGGTGGCCGCGACTTCGCTGACCCGGATTGTGTACGGCTCGGCTCCAGCTTTCGATATACCCATCATGCAGATGAACTCCCTGTGGGAGCTGCCGTACA
Organism: Gammaproteobacteria bacterium; assembly: GCA_041589735.1. GTDB lineage: Bacteria > Pseudomonadota > Gammaproteobacteria > HK1 > HK1 > CAMYJH01. The sequence continues at coordinate 464 of JBFHVA010000053.1, forward strand.
TCCTGCTGGTGGGCGTGGTTCTGGGCTCCGCCGCCGCCCTGTTCATTCAGGGGATCCGCTTCCTCGACGAACGCTGCCGAGACTTGCCTTTGTGGATCCGAACCACCGCTGCCGGTGTCGTCACCGGCATTTGCGCATTAGTTGCGCCCGAAGTCATGGGCATCGGCTACGACACCGTGGAGCTCACATTGCTTGGCGAGATGGCGCTCGGCGCGCTCGTCTTAGTGGCGGCGATGAAACTCGTTGCCACCGTCGCTTGTATCAGTCTTGGCCTGCCCGGAGGACTTATCGGGCCAACCATAGTTATCGGCGCCGCGGCAGGCGGCGCTCTTGGAGTAGTGGGGCACGCGCTGGTGCCGGAGATGAGCTCCAGTGAAGGCTTCTACGCCATGCTCGGCATGGGTGCGATGATGGGCGCCACGTTGCAGGCGCCTCTGGCGGCGCTCATGGCTGTGCTCGAGCTCACCGGCAACTCCAACAGCATACTCCCCGGGATGTTCGCGATTGTCACGGCAACATTGACCACCCGGGTGGTGTTCAAGAAACAGTCCGTGTTCATCAGCATGCTCAAGGCTCGGGGTCTCGATTACCGCCACGATCCCGTCGCCAGTTCCTTGGGCCGCACCGGTGTGGGGGCCATGATGGACCGTCGCCTGCTTGCCCTGCCGAGGCACATCGATGCATCCGCACTGCCGGACTCGGAAGAACAGCCGCAGTGGGTCCTGCTTACGGAAGGCAATCGCGTATGCGGGGTAGTTCGCTGGCACGCGCTGCAGTCATTCATGGCGGAAGTGAGGGAGGGCGCGGAGAAAAACCAGGTGCTTGACCTGCTGCAAATTCACGGCGCCCACGAAAGCTTCGACCTGGTCCGCATGTACGCCACGCTTGCAGAAGTTATTGAAGGCATGGAGCGGGGCGGCGCGCGGGTGGCGCTGGTGACCGCTTCCGACATTGCCCGACCGGACACCGTCTACGGGGTGCTGACGCGGGACCGAATCGAAGCGGGAGTTCGAATCCGGGTTTGAGGTCATTGTCGTCGGCGGCTCAGCCCGGCGTCGCGCTTTACTCGGTGATAACGTTAAACTGGGGCCTGAACCAGGCTCGCAATGACCGGCGAGCGATTGCAACGCATTTTCGAATCCAGACCATGCTGTACGTTAAGGCCTTTCACATCATTTTTGTCGTGACCTGGTTTGCGGGGCTGTTCTACCTGCCGCGGCTGTTCGTCTACCACGCCACTGCCGACGATCCGCCCGGTATCGAGCGCTTCAAAACGATGGAAAGAAGGCTGTTCGCGATAATGACCATCGGTGGAGTCGGATCGCTGCTTTTTGGCCTTTGGCTTACCTTTACCTACGCCTGGCAGGCGTATGCCTCCAGTCTTTGGCTGCATCTCAAATTCGCCCTCGTGGTGGTGCTCATCGCCTATCACCTCTATCTGGGTAAACTGGTGCGGGATTTCAGGTACGATCGCAATCGCCATGGGCACGTATTCTTTCGCTGGGTTAACGAGTTCCCGACACTCATATTGATTGCCGTGGTGATACTGACCGTGGCCAAGCCGTTTTGAGACGGGGACGGCCGGAGGATATCGATGGCGAGAATGGTTGATTGCGTAGTGCTTAAACGAGAGGCGGAGGGGCTCGAGTCTCCCCCGCATCCGGGCGACATCGGCCGCCGCATTTACGAGAACGTTTCCAAGGAAGGCTGGCAGCAATGGCTGCAACGGCTGCAGATGATCATTAATGAAAACCAGCTCAATACCGCCGACACCATGAGCATCGAACTGATTGAAAAGCACATGCTGGGCTTCTTTTTTGATGAGGGAGACTACGGCGGGCTGCCGCAGGGTTTCAGGGCCGCGGGGGGCAAAAAATAACGCCGCGGTCCCGTGTCGCCGGGAGGCGATCGAGTGGCTCTGAAAAGTGACAGGTAACACGTGACACGTGACATGTAAGATAAGCGCGCTCCTGGAAAAACTTCGCTTAATGTTACGCTGAGTCGCCGAATTTATCGGTCTTGCGTGTTACCTGTCACATGTCACTTGTTACTCACTCCGCCCTTTTCAGCGCACCCACCTCTTTCGGCTTAACGGGCGCCGGCCCGAGGTTCAATGTGCCAGACCGGCGCCAGCACGAAATTGAGACAGGCGTGGGCTTCACGCAACGCCCGCTCCACCGTCTCCGGAGATTCTCCTAAGGCGAATAAAAATCCCAAATAACTGCCCCCCTCGGGCAGTGGAACGAGTTCGTAGCCTTCGCGCACCGCGATCACCACCTCCTCGATGCCGGGCACCTTGCGTGCGGCCATGACCCCTTCGACCCTGCGCAGGACACCGGCTCCGGGTACTGGAATCATCAGTACTCCGGCGGCGCCGGACGGGGCAGAGGTCTGAATTCGTTCGCCCACCGCCTGACGCAGCACCAGCTCCTCCAGGCCTTGACCGGTGCCGAAGCTGAGCAGGCGGGCGCAGTCGCCGCCGATGGTGCGGGCGGCGATTTCCAGCACCCAGATCTCTTCCGATGCAACGCGCAGCTCGGCATGAACCGGCCCCTGGCATAGACCGTATGCGCGACAGGCATCCGCGACCCTCAGCGCGATAGCCTCCTGGGACGCCGGAGGCAGGCGCGAGGGCGTGATGTAGTAGGTTTCCTCAAAATAAGGACCGGTAAGCGGATCCGGCTTGTCGAACACGGCGAGAACCTTCAACGCACCGTCCTCAAGCATGCCTTCCAGCGCGAATTCCGCTCCGGGGATATAGTTCTCGACCAGCGCAAAACGGCGTTCCTCCGGATCGGGGAGCTCGTTGAGCAACGGCCGAATGCGCCGGCAGGCGTCGAAAAGCTCAGCCGCATTGTCGGCCCGAATTACCCCGCGGGAAGCCGACAGGGCCAGCGGCTTCACCACCTGGGGATATTTCAGGCCCTCGAGCTGGGGCTCGAGCGGAGCGTCCAGATCAATGCGTCGGAACGGCGGAACCGGCAGACCCGCCCGTAAGAGCGCTCTCCGCGCCAGGTCTTTGCGGCGCGCCGTTCGGGCCGCCGAGGGCGGGTTGTGGGCAAGGCCCAGCCTCTCTGCTACCCGGCTCGCAAGCTCCACGGTGGCGTCGTCGGTGGCGACCACGGCCTGGATAGCCTGGCGTTTTGCCTCTCGTTCTATGGTTCCGAGAGCCGCCTCCGGCACTTCCAGATCAACATGTATGCCGGAGGCGATTTCCGGAATCAGCGAATGCTGGCCCTGGGAGACCACCACCAGCTCGATGCCGAGCCGGGCAGCAGCCTGGTAATAAGCGGAGATCCGATAACTGTTCGGGGGCGCGATTAAGAGGACACGGGGTCCCTGCGCCACGGTGCCGCCGGCGCGCGCCATCGGCTCATGGCGCCGACGCACGGGGTGGCCGAATACGGCGAATCCGGATCAGGCGCAGCCGCCGCCCGCGCCCACCGCCGCGCCGCAGGCGCCGCAGGTGGCGCTGCCGCCCACCGCCTGGAACACGTTGTTGAAGACGAAGGTTGCGCCGGTGTCCCTGGAAACGTAGTCGATCTCGACACCCTGTAGATAGTTCAGTGCCACTGCGTCGACGTAAATTTCGTAACCCGCTCCCTTGAGCACCTTGTCCAGTTCAGACTTGTGGTCAGTGAAGGTCATTCCGTAGGTCATGCCGCTGCAACCACCGCCGGCAACGTAAATTCGAATCGCCTCGATCTCTTCGTCTTCGACGTCACCGAATAGCCTGGCGAGCTGCTCCCGCGCCGCCTCGGTGACCTTGATCTCTTCTTCGCCAACAGTGCGTTGAAAAGCAGGAATGGTTTCAATACTCATGTTCCTATCCGTTGTCTGTTCGCGGCGTAATTACCGCTGAAAAACACCTGTAGCTTCTTTGCCTGCGCCGATGATCAGATTTGATAAATTGTAGATGAGGGAGTTCCGGTCGCGAGGGGACGTCGGTTCAAATCTCGACCATCTCAAAGTCCTCTTTACGGGCCCCGCACTCGGGACACACCCAGTTCGGCGGAATTTCTTCCCATTTGGTCCCGGGGGCAATTCCCTCGTCGGGTAGACCGTCGGCCTCATTGTAAACAAATCCGCAAATGACACACATGTAGGACTTCATGCACGCTCCTTGGCCTCTCGAGGGCGGCGTATTCTCGCATGCCCGGATTCAAGGTGAAAACCGGCGCCGCGGCCGTTGCTCGAATTGATAGAATCCCGTTCCGTGAGCCCGAGCGCAGCCACTTTTCCCACGGTCATGGTGTTTGCCGGCCTCGACCCCACCGGCGGCGCGGGGCTTCAGGCTGACATCGAGTCCATCGTCAGCATGGGCTGTCACGCCCTGCCCGTCATCACCGCGGTGACCGCCCAAGATACCCGGGACGTGCGCAGCGTCACCACCGTCGATCCCCTGGAAGTCATTGGACAGGCCCGGGCGGTGCTGGACGACATCCCGGTGTCGGCTTTCAAGATCGGCCTGCTCGCGAGCGTCAGCATGGTGCAGGCCATCCACAGCATTCTCACTGACTACCCGGACATTCCCGTAGTCATGGATCCGGTTTGCGTCTCCGGCGGCGGACGGCGTCTGATTGACGAAGAGATGTTGAACGCCATGGTGTCGCTACTGTTTCCCGCAACCCTGGTGGTGACTCCGAACACCTTAGAGGGTCGACTGCTGGCGCCGGAAGCCGACTCGCCTGCGGCCGTGGCGCAGCAAATTCTCACTTACGGTTGTGGCTACGTGCTTTTAACCGGAACCCATGAAAATACGGATCAGGTGGTCAATCGTCTATACGCGGAGATGCGCCTGGTCGAGTCATTCACCTTTGAACGGCTCGAGGGAAGCTATCACGGCTCTGGCTGCACGCTGGCCTCCGCCATCGCTGCCCGCATCGCCCACGGGCTGGAGGCTGTTGCGGCGATCTCTCAGGCACAGAAGTACACCTTCCAGACGTTGAAAAATGCCAGGCTCCTCGGCAAAGGGCAGTATGTGCCCGACCGGCTATATTGGGCGCGCGGTTTGCGGAGCCCCGCTTGAGCACGGTCCTGCGCCGCGGCCTGTACGTCATTACCCGCCAGGGACCTCATGCGCCCGGTGCCCTCGTGTCCGCCGTGGCGCTGGCTCTCGAAGGCGGTGCGGTGGCCGTTCAGTACCGGGATAAAACTGAAGACCACGCCCGCCGGCGGGAGGAGGCTTCCGCGCTCAAAGCGCTCTGCAGCAACCACGGAGCGCCGCTGATCGTCAACGACGACGTCGAGCTCGCGGCGGCGATCGGTGCCGACGGGGTCCATCTGGGCCGGGACGATCCGGAGCTGCACAGCGCTCGCAATCTCCTACGTTCCGGCGCTGTAATCGGCGTGTCCTGCTACGCCTCGCTTGACCGGGCCGTCGAGGCTGAGCGCGCAGGTGCCGACTATGTGGCCTTCGGCCGCTTTTTTCCTTCCGCCACCAAACCCGGCGCGCCCCCGTGTCCGGTGTCGGTGCTGGAGGCGGCGCGGGACACGCTCAGCATTCCGGTAGCCGCCATCGGCGGCATCAGTGCCGACAACGGCGCGATCCTGGTGGATGCCGGCGCCGACCTACTGGCCGTGATCGAGGCGGTCTTCGGGCAGAGCGACGTCCGCGCCGCCGCCGCCCGCATTGCCGCCCTGTTCTCCTGAGGCGACGTAGCGGCTCAGCCCCCCTGCCTCAGCGAGTACAAGGCTCCCCGGTTTCCCGTTAGAATGCCAGGTTTCGTCACGAACCTAATGATTCGCCTCGAGACGGGCCTGACATGAAATACAAAACGGAAGACTTAAGGATCCGCTCCATCTCGGACGTGATTCCCCCCGCCCAGGTACACGACGAGATGCCGATTTCCAAAGCTGCGGCAAAGCTCGTTCACGACACCCGCCAGGACATTCATCGAGTGCTGCACGGAGAAGACGACCGCCTGCTGGTCGTCATGGGCCCGTGCTCCATTCACGATCCGAAGGCCGCCCTGGAATACGCCACCCGGCTGAAGAAGTATCGCGATGCGCTCAGTGAGCGGCTGCTGGTGGTCATGCGGGTCTATTTCGAGAAACCGCGGACTACGGTGGGATGGAAGGGGCTCATCAACGATCCCGATCTGGACGGGAGCTTTAACATCAACAAGGGCTTGAGAATCGCCCGTGAATTGCTGCTTGATCTGAATAATATGGGAATCCCGGCGGGAACCGAGTTCCTCGATCTGGTTACGCCCCAGTACATCACCGACCTCATCAGCTGGGGCGCAATCGGGGCGCGCACTACAGAGAGTCAGGTACACCGGGAGCTGGCATCGGGCATTTCCTGTCCGGTCGGCTTCAAGAACGGCACCGATGGCAACATTAAAATTGCCGTCGACGCCATTGGCGCGGCCAATCATCCACATCATTTCCTTTCCCTCACCATGGCCGCCAAATCGGCGATTTTTTCCACCACCGGCAACGAGGATGCGCACATCATTCTTCGCGGTGGGAAAAAACCTAACTACGACGCGGAGAGCGTCGACGAGACGGCAACAGCGCTGAGAAAGTCGGGCCTTGCGGACCGCATCATGGTCGATTTCAGCCACGCCAACAGCAGCAAACAGCACCAGCGCCAGCTGGACGTCTGTGCCGACGTCGCCGCTCAGATCGCCTCGGGGGAAAATCGAATCATGGGCGTAATGGTGGAGAGTCACCTCAAGCCGGGCCGTCAGGACGTGATTGCTGGAGAAAAGCTTGAATACGGTCGCAGCATCACCGATGCCTGCATCGGCTGGGACGACAGCGTCCGGATACTCGAGCAGCTCGCCGATGCGGTGAGGCGGCGACGCCGCCTGCCGCAGGCGCGAGCAGCCTCTTGACGCCGAACGCTTTCTCCGGGGTAATCCGAACTACCAGCCGGAAACTTGATCGGCGGCGATCGCCTGATCCTCGAGCATGATCGGGATCCCGTCACTCACCCGGTAAATTGTCTTTCCGTCCTGGGTGATCAGCCCTTCTTCCAGCGGCGCCTCCACGACCGATCCGTCACGAAGCTTGATCCCGCCCTGCTCGATAGCGCGGTTGAGAATGTCCAGCTTGTCTTTGGTCAGCGGTTTCACCGGAGTCTTCGTCACCGGGCAGCAGAGAATGTCTAGAAGGCCTTTGTCGATGCTCATGAATAAACGCTCAGGCTGATTGTGTGTCAGGGCGCGGAGCCGGTAGACCGGCGTGCGCGCTCTTCTCGTAGCATCTCTGCCACCAGAAATGCAAGCTCGAGGCTCTGGCTTGCATTGAGCCTTGGATCGCAGTGGGTGTGGTAGCGGTCCTTGAGATCTGCCTCCGAGATATCCTGAGCCCCGCCGACGCATTCGGTCACGTTCTGTCCCGTCATTTCTACGTGGACACCGCCTGCGTGGCTGCCCTCGGCCAGGTGCACCTGGAAAAACCCCCGCACTTCTTTCAACACGCTGTCGAAGGCCCGGGTCTTGTAACCAGCGGCCGATTTCACCGTGTTGCCGTGCATGGGATCGCAGGACCAGACCACCGACCGCCCTTCACGCTGCACTGCTCTCACCAGCGGCGGCAGGCGCTCCCCGACGCTGTCACAACCCATGCGCGAGATGAGGGTCAGCCGGCCCGGAACATTGTCGGGATTCAGAAGATCGATGAGCGCGAGGAGGTCGTCGGCCTTGGCGGTCGGGCCGATTTTCATCCCCAGCGGATTGGCGATACCGCGCAAGAATTCCACGTGGGCACCGTTGGGCTGGCGCGTTCGCTCGCCCAGCCAGAGCAAGTGGGCCGAGGTGTCATACCAGTCGCCCGAGGTGGAGTCGACCCGGGTCAGCGCCTGCTCATAGCTCAATAGCAGCGCTTCATGGGAGGTGTAGAAATCCGTGTGCTGCAGCACCGGCGCGGTCTCCGCCGTAACGCCGCAGGCCTCCATGAAGGCCAGCGCGTCGGCAATGCGATCCGCGATCACCTGATAACGGGCGCCCTGCGGACTGTCTGCGACGAAATCCATATTCCAGCGCTGAACCTGATGGAGATCCGCGTACCCGCCCTGGGCAAACGCGCGCAGCAGATTGAGCGTCGCCGCGGCCTGGCCGTAGGCCCGAACCATACGTTCCGGATCCGGAGTGCGCGCAGCATCGTCGAAATCGATTCCGTTGACGATGTCGCCGCGGTAGGCCGGAAGAGTCCGGTTGTCTCGAGTTTCGGTGTCCTCGGAACGCGGCTTGGCAAACTGACCCGCAAGTCGCCCGACCTTGACCACCGGGCACGACGCCCCGTAGGTCAGTATCGCCGCCATCTGCAGCAGCACCCGGAAAGTATCGCGAATGTTGTCCGGGTGAAATTCCGCAAAGCTCTCTGCGCAATCCCCCCCCTGCAAGAGAAAAGCCCGTCCTGCAGCAACCTCTGCCAGCTGGCTTTTCAGCTTTCTTGCCTCTCCGGCAAACACCAGCGGCGGATAGGCCGACAGGCGCGCTTCCGCGTCGGCGCACGCGGCAGCGTCGGGGTAGACAGGGAGCTGGCGCGCGGGCAATGCCCGCCAGCTATGCGGCGTCCATGCGGTATTCTGTTTCAAAGCTTCAAGCCCCGGCTTACGGGACGTTTAGGAGAGCGGTCTGGCGGCCTGGTCTCGCGAAGCGCCCGCGTTGTCGACGAACCTGACCAGCACCATGCCAGTAAATTTATCGTCTTTGTAGACCTCGACGCGAAATGTAGTGCCCGCATTGTCAACGGAGAATCGGCGCCCAATCTCCTTCCTTCGGATTTCGATGCCGCTTTCGTTACGCACTCCGGGCTGGCGCCAGCCGATAACATTCACGCGGTAACCCTCCTGGGCTTCCACTACAAACGCCTCGTTTGCCTCGACGATGCGACCGAATCCCACCGCCTTGCGCTCACCGTCTACGTATACGGCGATGAAATGACGGCTCGCGTCGTACTCGAAGAACTGAGGATGCAGCTCGGTGATACGGCGATTACCGTAGCTGACCCGGTAGCGCGAGCCCTGCCTCAGTATTGCGACCAGGGGACTGCTGGCCTCGTAGTCGATTTCAGCATCTTTCTTCAGCGGAACGTAGCCGAGTTTTTTGCGCGCATCCGCCATATCCAGCAACACTCGGTTGCCGTAGAAGCTGACCCGGATATTGTCGTCGATGCTGCGCTTCACGGATTGCGGCGTGAGCTCGAAGGAGCGCTCAAACTTGATACCGAAACGTCGCATATAGGCTTCCAGCACCTGCAAGTGATAGAAGGCGCGAAGATGAGTGGGCAGCGACTTGCTGGCCTCAACGCCCACCGCCGGCTTGCCGTTATTAATGGCGTAGTAGGTAAGGGTCTTCGCCATTTCGCGGTTGCCTTCACGCGTGCGGGTGTTCTTTACCCTGTACGAGTGATCAAGATCCACAAGCCGTTCGTTGACGCGGGCGGCAACTTGCCTCGCCGTCTCGCCCAACTCGCCAAAGCGAGTGGGAACAATACTTTCCTGGTCGATGATTATGCTCTGGCCCCAGCGGTGCGGGTTGCGCAGGCGGTCGACGTGCCGTTCGCGATAAAATCCGCTGCCGTCGTGAAGGTTGAATACGAAATCCACCTCCTGGTCGGTGATGATCCGCTTGATCTTCTCGACTCGCTCAAAATCCGGATCGCTCGGGGGCACCGCCGGGAACTTCCGGTTCATGTCACCGTAAACGCCCCGCGAGCGTTTGACGATGCTTTCAAAGTTGAGGTTCGGCACCACCCATACCGAGCCGCGGGTGAAGCGATAGTGGGTCACCAGCAGTGACGCAGCATTGAAGCCGCCGGGCTCGTCTCCTTGAATGCCGCCCACTACCAGCAGAGTGTTGCCCGGCTCGGAGCCATCGTTACGGTAGAGACTGAACTCGAGACGGCCGGCCGCCCCGGAGATAGCCTGATCCGGCCAGGCCAGGGCGAGGCAAAGCGTCAGCCCTGTCAGCAGATAGATGCCGGTTCTGTGAATGCTGTCCCCCCGCATGCTTATCAGCTTAGACGGCGTTGGCTTATTTTTCGGCCCCGGCATGCATTCGAGCAGGCCTCATCAGTGCTCCCCGGGGGCACTTCAGGGAACCGGGTCATAGCCGCTGCTGCCCCACGGATTGCAGCGAACGATGCGGCGAACGGCGAGCCAGCCGCCGCGGAATACACCGTATCGGACTATCGCCTCGGCAGTGTACTCGGAGCAGGTCGGCAGATGCCGGCAGCGCGGCCCGAGGATCGGGGACAACACCAGCTGATAGCCGCGGATGAGCCCGATCAGGCCGCGCTCCGCAATAGTCGGCCGCTCAGGCCGCGCACGCTCCTCTATCCGACTTTCCGCCATTTAGTCCCCTCGGGTCCATCTTCGAGCACCACCCCCCGTTCCGCCAGCTGGTCGCGGATGCGATCCGCGGTGGCGAAGTCCTTTTCCTTGCGCGCCTGGTTTCTGGCCGCCACCAGCCGTTCGATTTCGTCGGCGTCGGTGTCCTCTTTCTCACCCCGCGCAGAATCTTTGGTGGACACGACGTCTACCCTGACGGGACTTCCTGCGAGTCCCACGGTTCCTGGTAAGGGGCGTCGTTTTAGCCAGGCGTCGGGGTCGCTCTGACCGATACCCAGCAGCCGGCAGGCGGCCAGCAGCTCCGCCTTGAGCTTCGCCTTCTCCTTCCGCTCCGTGGCGCTGTTGAGCGCGCGCACGATTTCGAAGGTGCGCGCCTTGGCCACGGGCGTGTTGAGGTCGTCCTCCAGCGCCTCGATCACCGAGGGTGGAGGCTCATTGTCAACTTCCTCGATTTGTATATCGGCCACATCCCGAAGCGCGCTGTAGAGCCGGTCCAGCTCCCGCACGGCATTGGGCAGCGTGTCGTCGCCCCAGTCCAGGGGCTTGCGGTAATGACCGCTGATCAACGCCATGCGCACCGCTTCCCCGGGCGCCTCCTCGAGCAGGTCACGCACCAGCAGAACGTTGCCGATGGACTTCGACATCTTTTCACGATTGACGTTGATGAGACCGTTGTGCAGCCAGTAGCGGGCAAAGATCTCTCCATTATGGGCGCAGGTGGCCTGGGCGACCTCGTTCTCGTGGTGTGGAAACTTGAGATCGTTGCCGCCGGCGTGGATGTCGATGGTGCGACCGAGATGTTTCTCGATCATAGTTGAGCATTCCGTGTGCCAGCCCGGGCGCCCTCGACCCCAGGGGCTGTCCCAGCCCGGCTGGTCGTCACTGGAGGGCTTCCACAGCACGAAATCCACAGGGTCCTTCTTGTAGGGTGCAACCTCGACCCGCGCCCCCGCAATCATTTCTTTGCGATCGCGGCGCGAAAGCCGCCCGTATTCGGGAAAACTCGGCACGTGAAACAGAACGTGACCGTCGGCGGCGTAAGCGTGACCCTTTTCTATCAGCGTCTGAATACTGCTGATCATTTCGGGAATGTGTTCGGTGGCCCGAGGTTCGATGGTCGGGGGATCCACACCGAGCGCCGCCATGTCATCGTGATAGATACGGGTGAATTTATCCGTGATGGTGCCGATGGGAACGCCCGCCTCTTTCGCCGCATTGTTAATTTTGTCGTCTAGGTCGGTAATGTTTCGCGCGTAGACCACGTTTGGATAACGGCGCTTTAGCAGCCTGTACAGCAGATCGAATATGACCGGCGGACGGGCATTGCCGATGTGCGGATGGTTATAGACGGTAGGCCCGCACACGTACATGGTGACGCGATCGGGATCCAGCGGCTCGAACGCTTCCTTTCGCTGCGTGAGCGAGTTGTAGAGACGAATGGTCATTGAGCTATTGGAAAATAATCAGGAGTGCGCTTGAGGACTGTACCTAAAGCTGTGTCGGATTGGGCGCATCCCCATACACTTCCTTGGGGTCGAATACGCGTTCGGTCTCGGTAAACTCGAGCCGTACCGGAGCGGCCTTGGTTGCGTCGGGACCGGTCGGCAGCTTGCGGTAAAAGCACGAGCGGTAGCCCACGTGACAGCTCGCCCCGCCCGCGACCTCCACCCGCAGCCATACTGCGTCCTGGTCGTCGTCGATCAGCATGGATTTGACCCGCTGCACGAAACCGCTGGTGGCGCCCTTGTGCCACAGGGCCTTGCGGCTGCGGCTGAAGTAGTGGGCCTCGCCGGTCTCCATCGTGCGTTTGAGCGCCTCCGCGTTCATGTAACCGTGCATCAGCACCTCGCCCGACTCATGATCGGTGGTGACCACGGGGATGAGTCCCTCTTGATCGAACCTGGGCGCCAGCTCCACGCCCTCCTCCACCTGCTCGACGCTCTTTCTGGCGGCAAAGGCCGCGTCCTTCGATGTGCTCATTTTCTGGCCTTGGATGGCAACTCGTACAAATAAGGCCGCAATTTTACAGGCAATGGGTGGCCCCGGTCATGGCCGGAGGGCCGCCGGTTCCGGATACGATAGAATTCGCGCCTGCTGTCACTGTTAGATCAACGAATATGGGCTACCAGACCCCGAGGCAAATGGAAGCGACCGTGGCGGTCGAAGAACAGCTCAGTCACTACCTGCGCTCGGTCTGGCCCTCGAGCTTGAGCCTGAAGGCGCGCTCGAATCTGCTCACGCTTTATCGCGGCATCGCAGGCTTGGATAACGATTGCTCGCTCCCCGCCCCTCATGCGGCAATACCCGAGACCCGGCTCGAGCGCAACGCAAACGGCGAGCTTTTGGGGGTGGGGGGATTGAGCCGCGCGCCGACGCCGCATGCGATCAGTTTCGGGGGGCGCACGCTCTACGCCTGGTGCGCCTTCGACTGTATGTTCCTGCCCGGGGTCCTCGAAGTACCGTTGGAGGTCCGCTCCACCTGCCCCGTGAGCGGCGTGGAGATTTCTTTACGCATATCCGCAGAAAAGGTTGAATGTGTTTCTCCACGGGACACCGTGATCTCCTTTGTCACCCCTGACGCGGCCGCTGTCCAGCGGGAATTGCGTCGGGTATTCTGCCGTCACGTACGGTTCTTAGTAAGCGCGCGGGCCGCGGCCTCGAAGCTTTCGGACGGCATCACGCTATTGACGCCCCGGCTTGCGCATCGACTCGGCGCGATTCGCAATCGCACCGTGTTCGGCGATACCCTCGGTCCCGATCCTCGTTAGCGCAGCAAGGCAATAGCATGGAACTCGTCATCCTCGATCGCGACGGCGTCATCAATCAGGATTCCCCCAGGCACATTCGGTCGCCGGAAGAGTGGATCCCGATTCCCGGCAGCCTGGACGCCGTCGCGCGGCTTAATCGCGCCGGCTACAGAGTCGTCGTCGCCACCAACCAATCCGGTCTGGCGCGCCGCCTTTTCGATATTGAAACCCTCAATCGCATCCACGAGACCATGCAGCGCCAGCTTGCCGAGGTCGGCGGCCACGTGGACGCCGTTTTTATTTGTCCCTGTCATCCCAAGGACAATTGCGACTGCTTCAAACCCAACCCGGGAATGCTTCTGGACATTTCGGAACGGCTGCGCACGCCTTTAGATAAGGTGCCCTTCATCGGCGACAAGCTGATCGACATTCAGGCCGCGCGGGCCGCCGGCGCGCGCCCGTTCCTGGTGAAAACGGGAAACGGAAAAAAAACCCTTAAAAGCAAGCAGAACCTCGACGACGTCGAAGTGTTCGAAGATCTTGCCGCGGCCGCGGACGCGCTGATCGACGTATAAAGTCAAAACCTAATCTGAATCGACCTCAGACAGCGAGCCCAGCACCGACAATCACGAGACTGGGCAAAAACAGGATCAATTAGTGCGGTTTACACGCCAGTAAATGGGCATATTGAGCCTGTTTTTTACGCCGTTGGGCTGAGCACGGCGTCTGAGATAGGTTCCACTCAGTTTGGCGACATCTCGCCGACCAAAAGCTGCGGGTCGATGCGCGCGTCGAACAGGTTCATGCGCCAATCCAGGTGCGCGCCGGTCACCCTGCCGGTGGCGCCGATGCGCGCGATGAGCTCGCCCTGTTTGACCCGCTTACCTTCCTTCACCAGCACTTCGCTCAGATGAAGGAAACTGGAGGAAAGCCCGTGGCCGTGGTCGATGACGATCGTGCCGCCGGAGAAGAACATGTCAGGATGCGCCAGCGTCACCACACCGTCGGCAGGCGCCACTACCGGTGTGCCCACAGGGGCGGCAACGTCCACCCCGAAATGCGGTCTGCGTGGTTCGCCGTTCAGAATTCGCTGGCTGCCGTATACGCCGCTGATACGCCCCACGGCCGGCCAGATGAATCCGCGAAGAAAATCCGTGCGGGGATCGTCTCGCCGGCGGGCAGCTTTGACCAGCGCGTATTCTTCTCGAATACGCTTTAAGTCCTCGGCTTTGGGCGTCACCTTACGCGGGGGTAATCCATCGATACGCTGGATCTTGTAATCGCGCCGCGCGACCTTAATGCGGCGCTCGGAATTGCGGCCGTCTGCAAAAGCTATCTCCAAAGTGGACTGGGCTTTCGCGTCGCGGCCAAATCCGATCAGGAATACGCCGTCATCGGATACCCGCACTTTGCGCCCGTCGAATGTCACCCGGGCTCCTGGCTCGGTAAATCCGGTAACGAGTCCGCCCTGCACGAACTTACCTTCGAAGCGAAGCTCGGAAGCGAAAGACGAGAATGCGAGCGTCAGCAGGGCGCAGGCAAGACAGCCGCGCGCGCGAAACGCGACCGACGGTAGCATGAGCGGCATCCGGCTGTGATTCCGAATCATACGGAATCAGGCCCCCTTCAGGTCCTTTTGCCGCGGATTGAAGATTTGCGCTGGAGGCGGAGGCTTTTTGAACGGGGGCGCGGGCGGCGGAACGATGTGCATGTTCAGATCTCCCAGGTTCTCGAACGCACGCTTGGAGAAGGGGTTCTTGATGGTGACTACGGCATTCGCCTGAATGGCCTCGTCGATGAGGTTTTGCAGCTTCTCCGCCAGCTGTGTCTGCCAGGGCAGCCGGTAAAAGCGCGGCTCCAGAGAGTCATCCAGCCGAAGCCAGAGGTAGATGGCGTTCCCCTCGTCCAGGCTGACGCCCAGCACCACTGCTTCGTCCACGTGGCGCTTGAACCATTCGTGCTCCATGGGTTTTGGCTTGCTCAGCAAATCCTGCACGCTGAAATAAGCCACCGGCACGAAAAGTGCAGTGATAACGACCGCAGCGGCGCGTATCGGAGTTTTTCGCGGAGTCCATACGGCAATTGCCGCAAGCGCGGCGGCAGCACCGAGGAATAAGGCGAAAAATATGATCAGGGTTTCCACAACGAAGGCACCGTAACAAGTCTTCGACGCAGGGTGGTGACGCTGCCGGGAACGAGATCGCCGTCTCCAGTCAGGCTGAAGCGAAAGGCGGTTTCCTCCTGATTCCGGCGCTCAAGGTTGATATTGGTGGTCAGGATTTGGCGCAGGGTGTCATATCTTTGCCGTACGCTCACTACCACCGTAACCGGGACGATTATACCGCTCGGCACAGGCCCATACATGTGCACGTTGACAATGTACTCACCGGCCTTGATGCCACGGCTGTATGAGACTTCGTAGTTCAGCTCGGTTGCGTCGCCGTCCGTGCCCAGATCGTCACGCAGCAGATTGAACAGCTCGCTGTTCTGATTGAAGAAGCCGACCGGCACGTCGTTGGGTCCCTGCACCCACAGATCCACATCCACCGGGAGGTTATCGGGCCAGTGGATTTCGACGACGATATTACCCGGAGATCGATGTTCGTCGTCTCTCTGCTTTGACTCGCTGATATGCGGCAGGATCACGATGACCATCGCGACGAAGCCGATGAGCGCCAGCATGAGCACGTCCCGAAATACCGTGCCCGTGGTGTCCTCATCATCAAATTCGTCACGCTCCCACATGACGCTCCCCGAAATCCACCAGCGTGTTGTAAAGGTGCATTGTTCCGGTAGCGAGCATCCGGTAGTTCACCATCAGCCAAAGATGCAGCACCGCACCGAGTAAGGTCGTGTACAAGGCGATGGACATGCCGTGGATCAGCGTCGTCACCATCGGAGCGATATTATCCACCGCAATGCTGGACTGCGGGTCCACCGCCGACAGCGCAATGATGAACCCGATGACCGTGCCCACCAGACCGAGAAAAACAAGGCTGTTGGCCGTGTGGCGCACGAGCGAGATGTAATTTGCCATTCGCATGCGCAGCATATTGGCACTCAAGCTGCGGCTCTCCGGACCGCGCCCGGTGATGGAGGAGAGGTATTTTGCCGCCCGCGAGCCCGGCCGGATGGCGCCCGCGCGAAGGTCGTTGAGCTCCCGGCTGACCCGCAATGAGCGAGCGAAGCAGGTACCGAGTCCGAATAAGAAAACCATGAATATCACCGAGCAAAGCCAGCCCGTTTTCCTGTCGGCGACGCCGTCAAGCCAGCCCTGAAGGAATACCGCTGCCAGCAGCCCGAAGGCAACGATATTGAACAGCGTGATGCGCAGCACCAGCAGGTAGCGGTGCAGCCAGGTGGCGGCGGGGGGCGCCGCCGAGGCCACGGCGTCCTCAGTTACAGCGACCAATATTCAAGCCCTCCATGTAAGGTGCGGCTGAAGAAAGAGTAACGGCTTACGGCCCGGAGGGATGGACGTATGCAAAATCAATAAGTTACATCGACACATCGCAGCGTGGCAGTGGCTCAACTGGGAGATTCAGGGTAAAAGCGCCGGCCCTCCCTGGCGAGCGCTACGAGCATCGGCGCCGGTTCAAAGCGCGGGCCGTGGGCCCCGCGGTAGTGCTCGAGGCGGCCGACGACCTCGCTCGCACCCAGGGTGTCTATGAATCTGAACGGACCGCCGCGAAACGGCGGAAATCCGAGGCCAAAAATAGCGCCGATGTCACCGTCGCGGGCCGATTGCAAGATTCCGTCCTCCAGACAGTGCGCCGCTTCGTTCAGCATTTGCAACACGCAACGCTCGGCGATTTCGCGGTCGTCCATGGAGCCGTCGGGCTTGATGCCCAGCGCATCGTAAACCGAATCATCCACACCTTTGCGCTTGTGGTCGCCGTCGCCATACCAGTAAAAGCCGCGTCGATTCTTGCGTCCGAGGCGCTCGTCCTTCTTCAATCTGTTAAGCCCGGGAGGCGGCTGCATGCGTTCTCCAAATGCTTTATGCAGTATGCCCCCCACCTTTTCCGCGACGTCGATACCGACCTCGTCGAGGAGGGCAACGGGCCCCACCGGAAAACCAAAATTTTTGAGCGCGGAGTCGATACGCTCAATCGGGATCCGCTCCGATAGAATCCAGGCGGCCTCGTTCATGTAAGGCGCCAGAATTCGGGAAGTATAAAAACCCGGACCATCGTTCACCACGATAACCGTCTTTCCCTGACGCTTACCCAACGCCACGCAGGTGGCTGTGACTTCATCTTTCGTTTTCTCGGTCACGATAATCTCGAGAAGAGGCATTTTTTCCACTGGCGAGAAATAGTGCATTCCGATGACGATTTCCGGTCGATTTGCAGCCTCCGCGATTCTGCTGATGGGAATCGACGAGGTGTTGCTGGCGAAGATGATCCGATGGTCGTCCAAACGCTCGATATCCCCAAGCATGCGGTGCTTAAGATCCAGGTCTTCGAATACCGCTTCGATCACGATATCCGCGCCGGCAAGCTCAGCGTACTCGGCGCTTGCCGCCATGCGCGCCACGATGCGCTCCCGGGTTTTCTCGTTCAAACGGTTTCGTTTCACGCGTTCGTCCAGCTGTTCGCGAACGCGCGCGAGTCCGCGTTCAGCAGTTTCCAGATCGCGATCTTTAAACACCACCTCTACGCCGGCGCGGTAGGCGCTGACGAAACCGATGCCGACACCCATGAAGCCCGCCCCGATAATTCCGATCTTTTTCACCTCCC
>JBFHVA010000054.1:0-17925 GCA_041589735.1 Gammaproteobacteria bacterium
AACGACCAGCCGCGCGCCTGCGCGGCCAGAAGCATGGCGAAGGTGCTGTCCTTCTTGATGGTGATGGACCCGATTGGATCCATGACGAAACCGATTTTCATACGCCTTGATGCTCGCCCGGGGCCGCAACAGTGAAAGGTCAGAAGGAAAATCCGGGGTTGTTCACCCGATCCTAAATAGGTGCGACCGAATCTGCTAGCAATCAAATCCGGTAACGGAAGTGATCCCCAATACCATTTGACCCTAAAACCTCGCGAATCTGGATGGAGGTACACCGGCCTAGGTGCTCGGGGAAGCTCGCTCGAGGCTGAATTGCACCCACCGGGTCGGAGACTTAGCATTGCCCTGTCCCGTCCGCGCGAATCAAGGCTACTTCCCTGGCACTGATACGATGACCACGATACGCATCGCTACTCGAAAGAGCCCGCTTGCGCTGCGACAGGCGGAGATGGTGGCAGAGCGCCTGCGAAATCTGCACCACGGTTTGAAAGTGAAGCTCGTGCCGATGAGCACGAGGGGGGACAAGCTGTTGGAAGCACCGCTGGCCACGGTCGGCGGCAAAGGGCTGTTTTTGAAAGAGCTCGAGCACGCGCTGCTTCAGGAACGCGCCGACATCGCGGTGCACTCGGTCAAAGACGTGACGGTCACTCTGCCCGACGGCCTTTGCATGCCGGTGATCACATCGCGGGAAGATCCCCGGGACGCGCTGGTGTCGAATTGCCATCAATCATTGGATTCGCTCCCCGAGGGGGCCCGGGTAGGCACCTCGAGCCTCAGGCGACGCTGTCAGTTGAAGGCGCTCAGGCCGGGCCTCGAGATCATCAATTTGCGTGGCGGGGTGCACACGCGGTTGAAAAAGCTGGACGCGGGGGAATACGACGCCCTGGTTCTCGCTTGCGCCGGTCTGTTACGGCTTGGTTTGGAGCAGCGCATCGCGGAGAAGCTACAGCCCGACCGCTTCGTGCCCGCTATCGGGCAGGGTGCAATAGGAATCGAGTTACGGCAAGGCGACGCCGATACGGAGGCGCTGGTCGCGCCCCTCATTGACCGGGAGTCTTCACTCTGCGTGCACGCTGAGCGTGCCATGAACGAGGCGTTGGGCGGGGGGTGCCAGGTGCCCATCGCCGGGCATGCAAGACTTAAGGGCGACACGCTTTCGCTCGTGGGCGTGGTGTCAAGTATCGACGGAACAGAACTCATTCGCGTTTCCGATACCGCTCCGGATTCAGAGCCTGAAGCTCTGGGGCGGCGGGTGGCCGACGCGCTCAATTTACGAGGCGCCAAGCGCATCCTCGATGCCGTTTATGCCGGTGTCTGAAGACGCGCGGAAGGTTTCCACCCCAAAGCCAGCCGCTGTGCGCGTGATTCTCACCCGCCCTAGGCACCAGTGCGATGCATTAATCGAAATGCTCGCACAGCGCGGCGTCGATGCGCGCTGTCTGCCGGTGGTTGAAATCAAGGCGCCGAGGGACTCGGCGCCGGCAATTGAAGCGCTCGAAAATTTAAATCGCTTCGATTTAGTCGTATTTACCAGCGCCAACGCGGTCGGTGGTGCTCTTAGGCTTAAACCGGATTTATCCAAAATCGCGGACTTGCCAGAGGTTGCGACGGTGGGTCCCGCTACTCGGCGCGCACTGGAACGGGCTGGGATCTCCGTGTCCATAACCCCTGACGAAGAATTCAGCAGCGAGGGACTGCTGCGCCATCCGCGCCTTGACCCATCAGCCTTGCGCCGCAAGCGGGTGCTCATCGTCAAGGGCGCCGGCGGCCGCGGCCTGCTATCGGACGCACTTAAAAGCGCCGGCGCCGAGGTTGACTCGGTGGATGTTTACCGGCGATCCCGGCCGGAGGTTAGAATTCCGGAACTGCTGGGAGAGCCGCTGACCGGTTTCGAACTCATTGTGCTCACCAGCGGCACCGCCATCGAACACTTGCTCGATATCGCAAGCGACGCGGAAGCGCGGCAAATTCTCGGTATGCCGATGGTGGTATCGAGTGGGCGCATTGGGTGCATCGTGAGCAAGCGCGGGGCGCGTCGGCCCCCGCTGGTTGCAGAGGGGCCGGAAGACGAAGCGCTTGTGCGCGCCGTCGAAAGCTGGCGGGTAATTCGGGCCAAGAAGACAAAGTAGCAATCGACTAATGGAGTTGGTTTTCACATGAGCGTAGGCGTGCTCATCATCACTCACGAGGGAATCGCCACGGCAATCCTGGAAACCGCGGTGAACATTTTCGGCAAATGCCCGCTTCGAGTTGAGGTGCTTCCAGCGGCACGGGACTGTGATACCGATGCATTGCGAAGCCGTGTGAAAGAGAAAATCGACGAATTGAACGAAGGAGACGGCGTGCTGGTGCTGTTAGACATCTATGGCAGCACGCCGAGCAACGTTGCCTGCAGCGTTGTTGACCAAGATCGAGTGCAAGTGATCTCCGGACTCAACCTGCCGATGCTGGTCAGGATCTTCAACTACCCAGCGCTGGCGCTGCCGGAGCTTGCGAAAAAAGCCGTCAGCGGCGGTAAAGACGGAGTGTTCATTTGTCGCGACGGCAGATCGAAAAATGCCTGAGTGTCGTGAAGTGACAATCGTTAACAAACTGGGGTTGCATGCGCGCGCGGCAGCGAAGTTCGTCACCTTGGCTTCAGGCTTTTCAAGCCAAATCACCCTCAGACGCGGTGAGCGCGAGGTCAACGGCAAAAGCATCATGGGCGTGATGATGCTGGCGGCAGGTAAGGGAACTTCAATCGAGGTCTGCGCGGAAGGGGAGGACGCCGCTAAAGCTGTCAATGAGCTGGCGTCGCTCATCGGCGATCGATTTGGGGAATCCGAATAGAAGCGAAACGGAAAGCGAATAACTTACCTGCAATGTTCAGTATCACCGGCGTCAGCGCATCCAAGGGAATCGCCATCGGCAGGGTGCATATCGTTGATCGCGGGCAGTTCGAAATCAGTGAGAGCAGTATCAAGCCGGAACGGGTAAAAAACGAAATCGCCCGTTTTCACCGTGCGCTCAGATCCGCCCGCGGCGAGCTCAAAGCAGTCAAAGATCGAATCCCGCGGGATACCGCCACCGAACTCAGCGCATTCATCGACACCCACCTGTTGATGCTGGACGACTCCGCGCTGACCAACGCGCCCGTCAAACTCATGCGCGAAAGGCATTGCAACGCGGAATGGGCATTGAAGGTTCAGCGGGATGCGCTGGTCGCCGTTTTCGAGGCCATGGACGATCCATATCTGCGCACGCGTAAGGATGACATCGACCACGTCGTCAATCGAATTCAGCGGATTCTCCTCAAGCGCAACAAGCCGGCGCGGGGTCGTCAAGCGCAGCCCTTGTCCGATCGGATCGTTTTCGCCGATGATCTGACGCCCGCCGATACGGTGCTCATGCAGCACCAGGGAGTCCTGGCGTTTCTGACCGAGTTCGGCGGTCCCAACTCTCACACCGCGATTCTCGCCAGAAGTCTTCGCATCCCCGCCGTCGTGGGCTTGCACAGCGCTCGGGCGTACTTGCGCGATGACGAGCTGGTTATCATTGACGGTCAGCGGGGCGTTGTCATCGTCGAACCGGATCCGACGACGATTCGGCATTTCGAGAGGCGGCGACGGGAGATCGATCGTCAAGTCATCGCCCGTAAACGGCTGCGGAAGTCGCCGGCCGTCACCAGCGACGGCGAGGCCATCGAGCTGCAGGCTAACGTGGAGCTGCCTTCGGATATGGCCGCTGCGGCGCAGGTGGGCGCGGCCGGCATCGGTCTTTACCGCACCGAATATCTTTACATGAACCGCGAGGAGCCGCCGGACGAAGAAGAGCAGTATCGTGCATATCTCAAGATGGTGAACGCTTTGAAGGGGGCACCGGTCACCATACGTACCCTGGATCTCGGCGCCGACAAGCAGGTGGATGGCAGCAGGCCCGGCGCACCCGTGTCTTCGAATCCGGCGCTCGGACTCCGCGCCGTTCGGCTGTGTCTTAAAGAGCAGGCTCTTTTCCGTCCGCAGCTTCGCGCAATTCTTCGCGCGTCGGCGCGCAATCCGGTGCGCATGATGGTGCCGATGCTTTCGAATATTCAGGAGCTCGTTCAGGTGCTGCAGCTGATCAAGGAGTGTCAGCGCGAGCTCAAGGCGGAAGGAAAAGCGTTCGATCCGAAGATGCCCGTCGGGGCCATGATCGAAGTCCCGGCAGCCGCCGTCTGCGCAGATCTGTTCGCTCGGCGGCTGGATTTTCTTTCCATCGGAACCAACGATCTCATTCAGTACACCATTGCCATCGACCGCATCGACGACGAGGTGAGCTATCTCTATGATCCCCTTCATCCCGCCGTGCTGCGCCTCATACAGATGACCATAAACGCGGGCAAGAAAGCCGGTATCCCGGTCGCCATGTGCGGGGAGATGGCGGGAGACGCGCGCTATACCCGACTTCTTCTCGGCCTGGGATTGAAAGAGTTCAGCGTGCATCCCAACGCGTTGCTGGAAGTCAAACAGGCGATAAACGAGACCCATATCGGGGAAACCCGCAAGCTCGCGCAACGCGTCATGCGGGCCGTGCGTTCGACGACCCGAGACAGCCTGATCGAAGAACTCAACCATCTGGGCGAAGCCTGAGAACGTAAAATTCCAACGTTGGGACGACGCTCCCGCGCCATTAGAGGATGACGGTTGCAGAGACGCCGGCCGCTCCGAAGCAAGGGGCCGGGGCTTTATTCACTTGCTTAAAGACCAAGCGTAGATAGGCAGGATCCATGAATCAGTCCACTGAAGACGATCGTCATCAGGAGTACTTGCACAACTTGAGCGAAGCCATCGAGCTGGGCAACGTGGACGGCGTGAAAAGCCTGATCGAACGTCTGCATCCGGCGGAGGTGGCGTCTCTGTTGGAATCACTTCCGCAACGGGAGCGCGATCAAGTATGGGAGCAGCTGGACTCGGAGCAGCACACAGACGTTCTGGCAGAGGCCGAAGACGCGGTGCGGGCATCGCGCATGGCGCAGATGAACGCAGAAGAGCTTGCCGCGGTGGCGCAAGACGTCGATCTGGACGACGCCGTGGACATTCTCCAGGACCTGCCCGAGGACCTGGCGGACGAGGTGCTCCTGGCCATGGACGAGCAGAACCGGGCGCGGCTGGAGTCTGTGCTGCGTTACCCGGAGGACACCGCCGGCGGTCTGATGAACACCGACGTCATTACGGTGCGGGCGGATGTCACCCTCGAGACCGTGCTGCGCTATCTGCGTCGGCGAAGCGAGATCCCGGAAAAAACCAACCGACTCATGGTCGTGGATCGCGACAACCGTTATCTGGGCGCGCTCAGGCTTGCTGCGCTGCTGATTAACGATCCCGAGCGTGAGGTACGAACGCTGATGGAGATGGATTTACCAAGTATTCCTGCTTCCATGCCCGAGAGTGAGGTGGCAAAGCTGTTCGAACAGCGGGACCTCATCTCCGCTCCGGTGGTTGATGAACAGGGGCTGCTGCTGGGACGCATCACGGTCGACGACGTCATGGATGTCATTCGCGACGAAGGCGAGCACTCCCTGATGGGCATGGCGGGTCTGCACGAGGAAGAGGACACCTTTGCGCCGGTGATGCGCACGGCGCGCGGGCGGGCGCTTTGGCTGGGGATTAACCTGGCGACGGCGCTGTTCGCCTCGTGGGTGATCGGTTGGTTCGAAGCCACGCTTCAGCAGGTCGTGGCGCTTGCCATTCTAATGCCGGTGGTGGCAAGCATGGGCGGCATTGCAGGAACCCAGGCGCTAACGGTAGTCATCCGGGGCATGGCGCTTGGGCAGATCGGCTGGAGCAACCTACGCTGGCTGATGTTCAAGGAGCTGATGGTCGGGATCCTGAACAGCCTGGCCTGGGCGCTGGTGGTGGGCGGAATCGCGATGATGTGGTTCGGCGACGCGCTTCTCGGCGTCATCGTGGGCGCCGCGCTGGTGACGAATCTGGTGGCTGCTGCACTTACCGGCGCCGGTCTTCCACTCATTCTACGCAGCCTGTCCATCGATCCCGCGCTTGCCGGCGGCGTCATTCTTACCACCGTGACCGACGTAGTGGGATTTGTATCCTTCCTCGGTCTCGGCACGATCTTCCTGCTCGCTTAAGGCTAAAAGCCGTGGAGCAGCAGACCCGGGCCTATCTCTTTGCTGCGGCCACGATTTTGTTTTGGTCGACGGTGGCCTCGGCCTTCAAGCTCACGCTGGGTTACATCAACTCCGAAGAGCTTTTGTTCTACTCAACACTTTTCTCTTTGCTGATTCTTGGATCCATCGTTATTGTCAGCGGCCGCCATTCGGAAATCCGGCGCTGGCCGGCGAGCGAACTTCTCCGCTCGGCACTCCTCGGATTTCTCAACCCTTTCCTTTACTACCTGGTCATTTTCAAGGCCTACTCGTTGCTGCCGGCGCAGGAGGCGCTGACGCTGAACTTCATCTGGCCAATCGTGCTCGTTCTGTTTTCGATCGTCATACTTAGACAACGGATCACGCTGAAGACCCTGCTGGCCATGGTCATCAGCTTTTCGGGGGCGCTGGTGATTTCAACCCGGGGAGATGTATTGGGGTTCAGGGTCACACATCCTCTGGGTGCGGGCCTTGCTTTGGGGAGCAGTGCCGTGTGGGCGCTCTATTGGGTGTACGGGACCAAAGATACCCGGGACGCGATCTCGCGGTTGTGCGTCAACTTTATTTTTGGCTTCGTTTTTGTTGCTAGTTACATGGTGCTATTTTCCAGACCGCGGCTTGTTGGTCCCGAGGGCCTGTTCGGCAGTCTCTACGTGGGAGCCTTCGAGATGGGAATCACCTATGTCGTCTGGTTGTACGCTTTAAGGTTGTCTCGCACCACAGCGCAGGTGAGCAATATGATCTATTTGACACCTTTCCTGTCCCTCATTGTCGTGCATTTCGTAGTTGGCGAGCAGATTTTCGGCAGCACGATTGTGGGATTGCTTTTGATCGTCGGCGGCATCTTGCTCCAACATTACGGTCGTCGAAGCAAAGGACTCGCGGGTAGGTAGTGAGAAGATCGAAGCTGGAAACTTGAAAACTCTTGGTCTCATTTATCAAGACATCATCAATCGCCTAAGGACTTGATCACCAACTCATAATAATCCACATGGGAATAAGAAAGTCGGGGCCATAGGCGCTTCTCCGAGTTTCAAGGTCACCATCTCCGTCGGTGTCCACCAGGTAATACGCGGGCGCATTTTCAGGCTCCACCTTGATCGCCTGGAGCCGTCCATTGAGACGGTACTCGGTGACGGTTTCCCTGGCGCGCCGGATAATGGTTACTTCAGGCTCTAAGCTCTCTCCGCTTCGCACGGGCTCCGGGATCGGCGGGGGGTCGGGAACGGGCTCCAGCGCCGGCGGCGACTGGGCGCCCAGCTTCTGCGTCAAAGCCGCGCACGATAAAAAGACAAAGAGGATTGAAAATCTGATCACACGGCTCCTTGAATCAAGAATTTGCCAGCTCTATCCCGCAGGCCACGATGACCGTTCGGGATCTGGAGATTAGAGCTCGAGAAGGATCTCCCGCTCTTCCGGCGAAGGTTCGAAACCCCGATTTTCATAGTGAGAAAAGATCGCCTCGACGACGTCATCGGCTTTGTCGACGACCGTCATAAGCGACATGTCTTCGGGATCTATCGTGCCCTCGGCGACCAGAGCCTCCTTGAACCAGTCAAGGAGGCCTTTCCAGAAGGTCGAGTTCACTAATATGATGGGGATCTTGCGGGTCTTGCCGGTCTGCACCAGGGTGAGAATCTCCGCCAGCTCGTCAAGCGTTCCAAATCCGCCCGGTAGAACGACGTAGGCCGAAGCGTGCTTTACGAACATGACCTTGCGGGCGAAAAAGTGGCGGAAGTTCAGAGAAAGGTCCTGGTAGGGGTTGGATGCCTCCTCGTGGGGAAGCATGATGTTAAGCCCGATGCTCAAAGACTTTCCGGCAAAGGCTCCCTTGTTGGCGGCTTCCATGATTCCGGGCCCGCCCCCGCTGACCACGGAAAAGCCGGCGTCCGAAAGCTTGCGCGCGACGTCTTCGGCAAACTTGTACCACCCGTGGTCTCGAGGCGTCCGTGCGGAGCCGAAAATGCTTACCGAGGGTCTTATCCCCGCCAGACGTTCAAACCCTTCGACGAATTCCGCCATAATTCGAAACACCTTCCACGATTCTCTCGTCAGGGTTTCCTTGTCCATCGGCCTCAAGGGAGGGCGCTTGAGCTGGTTGATGGGATCGGCCATTGTTGTCAATCTCTCCTGCTGCACGTTCTGAATTCTGTTTGATTCATACTTCACATTAGGCGCTCATAAGCTAAAAGATCAATGCCTCCCACACCCGAAAAGCTGCTTCTCGTGGATGGTTCCTCGTACCTTTACCGGGCGTTCCACGCCATGCCTTCGCTGAATAATTCGAAGGGAGAACAAACCGGCGCAGTTTACGGCATGACCAACATGCTCAGGCGGTTACTTCGCGAGTACGCAGGCCACCATATGGCGGTCGTATTCGATGCGCCGGGAAAAACCTTCCGCGATGACATCTACCCTGAATACAAGGCGAATCGTCCGCCAATGCCCGAAGAGCTGGTGGCTCAGATCGAGCCTATACACGAAATCGTCAGGGCGCTCGGCATTCCTCTGCTACAGGTGCAAGGTGTCGAGGCGGACGACGTCATCGGCACCTTGGCGGAAAGAGCCCGTGACGAGGGGTTCGAAGTGGTGATTTCTACTGGCGACAAGGATATGGCGCAGCTCGTGGACAGGAAAATACGTATCGAAAACACCATGGACGGCGGCACCCTGGATTCTGACGGCGTCAAGAAGAAGTTCGGCGTATTCCCTGAGCAGATGGTGGATTACCTGACGCTGGTGGGGGATAGCGTGGACAACATCCCGGGCGTGCCGAAGGTGGGGCCGAAAACTGCGGTCAAGTGGCTTGACGCCTACAACACGCTGGATGCAATCGTCGCCAACGCGGATGAAATTAAAGGGAAGGTGGGTGAAAACCTCCGCGCCAGCCTCGAACAGCTGCCGCTTTCCAAAGAGCTCGTCACCATTAATCGACACGTGGACCTGCAAATCGAGCCCGTCGACCTCGCGATTTCATCCCCGGACCTGGAGGCGCTAAAGAACTGGTACTCGCGACTGGAGTTCAAAACCTGGCTTTCAGAAATTCTTGGAGGAGGAAATGAGAAAAACGCCGCCAAGGACGACGCGCCAGAGTACGAGATTATCCTCGATGGAAAACGTTTCGACGATTGGATAAAGCGCCTTTCCGCCGCCAAAGAGTTCGCCTTCGACACCGAAACCACCAGCCTGGACTACATGTCGGCGGACCTGGTCGGGGTGTCCTTTGCTCTGGAGCCCGGGCGCGCGGCTTACGTTCCGTTAGCTCACCGATATGAAGGTGCGCCGAAACAGATCGACAGGACCCGCGCGCTCAGCGCCCTGAAGCCCCTTCTCGAATCGAAGACAAAAGGAAAGATTGGACAGAATCTCAAGTACGACATGAGCGTGCTGGCAAAGTACGACATACGGCTGCGCGGGGTTCGCTTCGATACCATGCTGGAATCCTACGTTTTGGACAGCACCGCGACCCGCCACGACATGGATTCCCTAGCACTCAAGTACCTTTCCCATAAGACGATCAGCTATGAGGACGTGGCGGGCAAAGGCGTCAAGCAAAAGCGTTTCGACGATATCGAGATTGAGGAGGCTGGTCCCTACGCGGCAGAGGACGCGGACATCGCCTTGAAACTGCACCTAGCGCTTTGGCCGAAACTGAGTGCCGAAGAATCGCTCAAGGTGCTGTTCGAGGAAATCGAGATGCCGCTGATTGCTGTGCTTTCCGCTATGGAACGCAACGGTGTGAAAGTGGATGCAAAGATGCTTGCCGAGCAAAGCAAGGAACTTGAGCGCAGCATAAAGGGTATTGAGAAAGAGGCTTTCGCGGAAGCCGGCGAGGAATTCAATCTCGGATCACCGAAACAGATTCAATCGATCCTGTTCGAAAAACTCGAGTTGCCAGTGCGCTCTAAAACGCCCAAAGGGCAGCCATCGACGGCGGAGTCGGTGCTCATGGATCTGGCCGCGGACTACCCGTTGCCGAGGCTCATTCTCGAATATCGTGCCATGAGCAAGCTGAAATCCACCTACACCGATGCCCTCCCCGGCCGGATTAATCCACAAACCGGACGAGTACACACAAGTTATCATCAGGCGGTGGCATCCACCGGCAGGCTTTCGTCCACGGAGCCCAACTTGCAGAACATCCCGATTCGTACCGAAGCCGGTCGCAGGATCCGAAAGGCTTTTGTTGCCGAAACAGGGTATGAGCTTTTGGCCGCGGACTATTCCCAGATCGAGCTTCGCATCATGGCTCACCTGTCGCGTGACGAGGGCCTGATCAGCGCCTTTGAGGCCGGCGAGGATATTCACCGAGCCACCGCTTCGGAAGTCTTCGGGGTCAAGGACGGCAAGGTATCGGACGAGCAGCGTCGCCGGGCCAAGGCGGTAAATTTCGGTCTCATTTACGGCATGTCGGCGTTCGGTCTCGCGCGTCAGCTGGGCATCAGTCGCGGCGAGGCGCAGGAGTACGTGGACATTTATTTTGCTCGTTATCCGGGGGTCAAGTCCTTCATGGACGAAACCCGCGAACTCGCACGAGACAGAGGTTACGTGGAAACCGTATTCGGACGTCGGCTTTATCTGCCCGAGATAAAGTCCCGCAACGCCCAGCGTCGACAGTACGCCGAGCGCACCGCCATCAACGCGCCGATGCAGGGCACGGCCGCGGACATCATCAAACGCGCCATGGTGCGGATCCATGACTGGATGGAGAAGGAAAAGCCCGATGCCCGGATGATCATGCAGGTCCACGACGAGCTGGTTTTCGAGGTGGCCGAAAGCAGCCTGGAGGCGGTGCGCAAAGAGGTCGTCGAGCACATGTGCTCTGCGGCAAATCTGTCGGTACCGCTGGTGGTCGAAGCCGCGGCCGGCGGTAACTGGGACGAGGCCCATTGATTCGGTCCCGCGAGAAATCCGCCGGCAGGCTCTATCACGTCGGGTCCCTGTGCTAACATTATTGTTAACCAGCTGAAAGACCGGCGCGGATTTCCGTCCTCGCGTACCCTCTAGAGTTCGCTCATGCTTCTCATCCCTGCAATCGACTTGAAGGGCGGACGATGTGTGCGTCTACGCCAGGGCCGTATGGAAGAAGAGACGGTCTACTCGGACGACCCGCCAGCCATGGCCGCGCGCTGGATCGAGGCGGGCGCTCGCAGGCTCCACATCGTAGACCTGGACGGGGCCACCTCCGGTGAGCCCGTAAACGTGGACATCATCCATCGCATTGCCGCAGCGCACCCGGACATTCCAATCCAAGTGGGCGGCGGGATCCGTGACGACGAAACCATCGAAGCCTACATAAACGCCGGAGTGCAGTACGTGATTCTCGGCACCAAGGCGGTTTCGGCGCCACATTTCGTCGCCGACACCTGCGTCGAGTTTCCGGGCCACATTGTGGTTGCGTTGGACGCCAAGGACGGCAAGGTGGCTATCGACGGCTGGTCTAAGCTCTCAAACCATGACGTGCACGATCTGGCGCAAAAATTCGAGCGCGACGGGGTCGAGTCTATTCTGTTCACGGACATCAGCCGGGACGGCATGCTCAGCGGCGTGAACGTGGATGCCACCGTGAATCTCGCCAGGGCGATCAGCATACCGGTGGTCGCTTCCGGTGGGGTACGCGGGCTCGACGACATTCGCGCCCTTTGCGCCCGTGCCGATGAGGGCATCTCGGGCGTTATCGTCGGTCGCGCCATCTATGACGGGGCCCTGGATTTTGCCGAGGCCCAAAAGCTGGCCGACGAGCTTAGCGGTAACGCGGGCGAGTCCGATTGAGTCTTACCAAGCGCATTATTCCCTGCCTGGACGTAGACCGTGGCCGGGTGGTCAAGGGCGTCAAGTTCGTCGGTATACGCGATGCCGGCGTTCCGCTTGAGGCGGCCAAGCGTTACGACGAACAGGGCGCCGACGAGCTCACCTTTCTCGACATCACCGCTTCTTCCGACGAACGTGACACCATGATCGGCGTCGTAGAGGCGGTGGCTTCAGAAGTCTTTATTCCGCTCACCGTGGGCGGCGGAATTCGCAGCGTCGACGACATCCGCCGGTTGCTCAACGCCGGCGCGGACAAGGTTTCAATCAATACCGCGGCGGTGCTCGACCCGGACCTGGTGGCGGGCGCCGCAGCGCGCTTCGGGTCCCAGTGCATCGTGCTTGCCGTCGACGCCAAGCGCAGGGGCGGAGATTCAAACGAGTTCGAGGTCTACACCCACGGTGGACGCAGGGCGACGGGCAAGGACGCCATCGAGTGGTCGATGCAGATGGTGGATGCCGGCGCAGGGGAGATCCTATTAACCAGCATGGACCGGGATGGCACCCGCGAGGGTTTTGACCTGGAGCTGACCCGCCGGGTGAGTGACGCGGTTCCGGTGCCCGTGATCGCCTCGGGAGGGGTGGGCACGCTGGAGCATCTCGCCCAGGGGGTCACCGAGGGCGGCGCGGACGCCGTGCTGGCGGCCAGCATCTTTCACTTCGGTGAGCACACGGTGGGGGACGCCAAGCGCTGCATGGCGGCACGGGGTATTCCAGTGCGATTGTGACCCTCGAGACCGCGTCCTTGTGACCTGGTCAACCGGGGCTGCTTCGACGTGTCGGGGGGCGGTGCTGGAAATGAGAGCATGGTCACAGTTTGGATTCTTGAGCTCGTCCCAGACGTCTTAACGGAGGCCGGATTCTGGCCGCTTCGGTTGGGTAAAATTTCCCGATTGCCCTACACTTATCTGCGGGGGCGGCAAACGCTGAATCAACTCGACATCCTGCCCGTACCTTCATAAGGACCACCTGTGGAGCTTGTCTACGAGATCGCCGGTGATCAGATCGACGGCGCGCGCGACTATCAGGAAGACGCGTTTCTGATCACGTATCTGGATGACGACGGCGGCGAATCGAGATCGTCGGCGCTTATCGTCATGGCGGACGGCATGGGGGGGCACGCCGCCGGGAACATAGCCAGCAATCTGGTCGTCTCCACCTTCAACAAGAGTTTCACCGGTGGCTTCGGCAGCAAGGATCCGGCGAGCATTCTTCGCGCGGCGCTGGAGAAATCGAATACGGCCATCGCTGAATCCATCAAGGAAACCCCGGCCCTGGACGGCATGGGCTGCACGA
The DNA here is from genome assembly GCA_041589735.1 of Gammaproteobacteria bacterium. Classification (GTDB taxonomy): domain Bacteria; phylum Pseudomonadota; class Gammaproteobacteria; order HK1; family HK1; genus CAMYJH01. The sequence continues at coordinate 13,229 of JBFHVA010000054.1, forward strand.
TGGTCACCGCCGTGCTGACCAAAAGCAGGGTGTTCTGGCTGAGCGTCGGCGACAGCCACATGTATCTGCTCCGCGACGGGGAGCTAATCAAGAAAAACGAAGATCACAGCTACGGCGGCTATCTCGACCGAATGAAAGCCCAGGGCATGGACATCGAGCCAGAACCGGGCCTGTCGAGAAACATGCTCATGAGCGCGGTGACAGGCGATGAGATTGCCGACGTCGACTGCCCGAGTAAGGGCTTTCAGCTGCTGCCTAAAGACCGCCTCATCGTCTGCAGCGACGGGCTCGACACGCTGCCCAATAGTACGATTCTGGAAATTTCGGCCTGGACGCCGGTGGCCAAGGAGTGCGTCAGCGCGCTGCTCAATGCGGTAGAGGATGCCAGCAAGCCGCGCCAGGACAACACCACGGTTATCGTCATCGACGTGGGCGAGCGCGAAGGCGGCGCGCCGGCGGTCCGGAAAGGCAGACGTAAGGATGAGGAGGCGGGGCAGGAATACGAGGAAATTCCAACCCTTAAAGCCGAGCCCCGGGAGGCGAAAAAGGCCGAGCGGGCGCCGGGAAAACGGGGTAAGGGTCCGATAATTTTCGCCCTGGTCGTGTTGCTGGCCCTGGCTGGCGGCGCCTACTTCATGTGGTCAAAGAAAGGCCTCGAGCTTCCTCCGATTCCGATGCCGACACCTGAGCCGAAACCCGCGCCGGCGCCGGCGCCCGAACCTGCTCCGGCACCTGTTCCTGAGCCTGCGCCCGCTCCGGTGCCCGAGCCTGCGCCGGCACCTATTCCTGAGCCTGAACCCGCGCCGGTGCCTGAGCCTGCGCCGGTACCCGTTCCCGAGCCGGCACCCGCGCCGGCACCCGCGCCGGCACCTGCCCCAGTGCCCGCGCCGGCGCCGCAACCCGCGCCGGCTCCTGCGCCCGAACCGGGGCCGGGCGAGGTGGTGGTGGAAACCTTCCGTGATCGTCTGAGGTCCGGCGGCAGAGGCCCGCAGATGGTGCCCGTACCCGGAGGCAGCTTCCTCATGGGCAGCGGCCCACACAGCATTGTCGGCGACGAGCGGCCCCAGCGCTCTGTGTCAGTCCAGCCCTTCGCCATCAGTACCCACGAGATTACATTCGCCGAGTACGATCGCTTCGCCAGGGCGACTGGCCGTGCTCTGCCGGACAGCGGCGGGCTCGACCGGCGAACGCACCCGGTGGTCAACGTTTCCTGGGACGACGCCAACGCCTATGTGGCGTGGCTGAACAGTCAGACCGGCGAATATTACCGGCTTCCTTCGGAAGCGGAGTGGGAGTACGCGGCGGCTTCGGGGACCACCACACCGTTCTGGTGGGGATTTGACGTGGGTGAGAACAACGCCCATTGCTTCGACTGCAACACCGGCTTGAATCCCCGTCAGCCGACCCGCGTGGGCAGCTTTGCCCCCAATAACTTTGGCCTGCACGACACCGCGGGTAATGTTGCGGAGTGGGTACAGGACTGCTATCACCCCGACTACCGGGGCGCGCCGGCTGACGCCAGCGTCTGGGAGGGGGGAGATTGCACCTTCCGGGTCACCCGCGGCGGCTCCTTCAGCAATCCGTCAACTTCGTTGCGCGCTCAAAAGCGCGTCAAATTGCGGGGTAATAAGGGTTACGACAACGTCGGCTTCCGGGTGGTGCGGGAGCTGAGATAGAGTGCGGCGAAGCCGGTCCCCGATCGGCTGAGCCGTCCGGCCCCGTTCCGTGCGCCGCGCCGACGAAGCGGCGGGAATGACCTCATGATTCCGATGCCAGGCGAAAGCTTTTCCGGCCCGCTTTTGCCATTGAGCGGGGAAGAATCCGCGACCAGCGTCCATCTCAATAGACACCTTCACTGCCTGGCGGAAGTCATCGGCGAGCGCAACCTGTGGCGTTATCCGGCGCTCCAGGCGGCGGCTGATCACATCTTCGATTCATTTCAATCTTGCGGATACGCGCCGGCGACACAGGAATTCCGCGTTGACGGCAAGTCGGTAAGGAACATCGAGGTCCGTTTGCCCGGCACCGGTCAAAGCTCGGCGCTGGTTGTCGGCGCGCACTACGACACCGTGCCTGGGTCCCCAGGCGCCAACGACAACGCTACCGGCGTCGCCGCGGTGCTGGAGCTTGCGCGCCTGCTCAAGCATTTCCCCCCGAAGCGTGAAATTCGCTTCGTCGCCTTCGTCAACGAGGAGCAACCGTTCTTTGCCACCGAAGGAATGGGCAGCTGGCGCTACGCCAAGCGATGCGCCTCGCGCGGTGAGAGAGTGTCGGCGATGCTGTCGTTGGAGACCATCGGCCATTACTCGGACGAGCCAGGAACTCAGCACTACCCGTTCCCATTCGGGCTGTTTTATCCGACCCGCGGTAACTTCATCGCTTTCGTCGGCAATCTCCGATCCGGAATGCTGGTGAGAAAAGTGGTGGAAAGCTTTCGCCATCACGCCCGGTTCCCCTCCGAGGCGGTGGCCGCGCCTGGATGGATGACGGGCATCGGCTGGTCCGACCACTGGGCCTTCTGGAAGGCGGGGTATCCTGCGGTGATGGTCACCGATACCGCCCTGTTTCGCTACGCCGAGTACCATACGCGCGCTGACACTCAAGAGGTCGTCGATGTCGAGCGGATGACGCGCGTGGTGCACGGGCTTGCAGGAGTGATTCGCGAACTGGCGGGTGAATCCTAAAAGCGCCGGGTCCATGGCAGACCGTTTCCTCAATGATCCGATTAAGCTTCTTTGCGCGGACGCGCAGCGCGCGATGGCCGCCGGGGATCCCATGGCTCATCGCTGTTTTCTGGCCACCTTGACGGACCCGGATCAGCCTGCGCTGAGGACGCTGGTGCTCAGAGGTGTCGATTCTGGTCGAATCGATCTTTTCTTCAGCAACACCAGCGCCAAATGGCGCGACCTTGTCGCCAACAGTCGCTACGAGCTGCTGGTGTATTGGCCAACGATCGAATGTCAGTATCGTGTACGCGGCCGGTTCGAGCAAATTCCGTTCGACGAGCTCGCGGCGAGCTGGAAGCAGAAGAGCGTTGAGGGAAAGCTGCTGGATCTCTACTACGCAAAAAAGCAAGCCCAGGGGAGCCTTATCGACGACATCGATGCCTTTGTTGAAACGATTGCGTCGATTCGAGTCAATTCGGGTGACTTGAGTGCTTTCGAAGCGCCTCCGACGATTGGCGGGATCCGGCTCGAGCCTGAGCGCATCGAGCGTCTGGATCTGTCCCCCGCGCCCACCGTCTACGCGCGTCATCTTTTCGTTCGAATCAACGGCGGCTGGCGGCGTGACGTCCTGGTGCCTTGAACCGAAGGGCGACCCGCCCGCCGTTTCGGTGCTTATGGCGGCCCGCGACGCCGCGGCCACCATTGACGAATGCCTGGAATCCATTGCCGCACAGACGCTGAAGAATTTCGAGCTGGTGGTGATAGACGATGGTTCAAAAGACGATACCGCGGATCGCATTGCCGCCTTCGCCCGGCGCGATCCTCGGCTGCGCCTGCTGAGGAGAGAGAGGCGGGGACTGGTACCGGCGCTCAACGAAGGGCTCGCGCACTGCCTCGCGCCGCTGGTGGCGCGGATGGACGCCGACGACCGCATGCATCCCGAGCGCCTCGCGCGCCAGCTCGAGTATCTGCAGACGCACCCCGAGGTCGACGCGGTCGGTTCGCGGGTGCGCGCTTTTCCCAGGGAGAAGCAGGGCCCGGGAATGCGTGAATATCTGCGCTGGCAGAATCGGATCCTGAGTCCGGCGGACATGGCCGCCGATATCTACGTGGAGTCGCCGCTGACGCAGCCGTCAGCGACCTTTCGCAGGCGCACGGTGACGGATCTCGGCGCTTACCGGGATGGAGATTTTCCCGAAGACTACGAGCTTTGGCTGAGAATGATCTCCGCCGGGAGGAGGATCGGAAAGTGCGCGCAGACCTTGCTCGAATGGCGCCAGCGCGAGGACAGCTACTCGCGCACCGACCCGCGATTCTCGCGCCAGGCCTTCAATCGTCTGAGGGCGCGTTATCTGGCTTCAGACCCGAGACTCAACCAGGGACGAGAGCTGGTGATCTGGGGCGCGGGGCGGGTGACGCGTAAGCGATGCAGGCATTTACTCGAGCGCGGCCACTTGCCTTGTGCCTGGGTGGACATAGACAGTCGGAAAATCGGCGGAAGCATCGACGGCGTGCCGGTGGTGGCACCGGGCTGGCTCGCGGCCCGTGGGAGAAGGCGGCCGCTGGTGCTCGTGTATGTGGCCAGACACGGCGCCCGGGAGGCCATCGCCGTCCGGCTCGAGTCCATGGGCTACTTGCGCGGGCGCGACTATCTCGCGGTTGGCTGAATCTTCAGCACCGGGATCGATTCTTCGGGATGGCTGTGGGATACGCGGGTCGTCGTCAGCGAAAGGCGCTTAACCAGGGTGTTCAGAAACACCTTATGAAAGCGAAGCTGACACTGGAGCGATACCCGCTCGATTAAGGTCGCCCGAACTTTCAGCACCGTCACGCTCGACGTAGCAACAATACTCGCGGTTCGCTGTTTCCCCGCAATGAAGCCCATTTCCCCGAAGCAGTCGCCGGGAAAAAGCTCATCCAGTTTCTGGTCGCCCTTGATCACTCGAACGCTGCCCATGACGATCACGTAGAAAGAATTGTCGATGTCGCCCTCAGTGATGATTTGGTCTCCGCGGTCGAATTCCAGAAAAC
>JBFHVA010000055.1:0-17677 GCA_041589735.1 Gammaproteobacteria bacterium
CCTCCATCGCCGCCTGCAGTGCGCAGATCGGATCGATTTCCGTCACCCAGACGATTGCGCCCAACCCGCGCAGCGATTGAGCGCTCCCTTTGCCAACGTCTCCGTAGCCGCAGACGACCGCAATCTTTCCCGCGACCATGACGTCCGTGGCGCGCTTGATGCCGTCGACCAGCGACTCGCGGCAGCCGTAGAGATTGTCGAACTTGGATTTGGTTACCGAGTCGTTGACGTTAATTGCGGGAAACGGAAGCTCCCCCTTCTTTTCCATTAAATAGAGCCGGTGAACCCCGGTGGTGGTTTCCTCGGTCACGCCACGGATGTTAGCGAGAACAGTCGAGTACCATTCCGGTGAGGCCTTTATCTTTTTCTTAATCGACGCGAACAAAGCCTCCTCTTCTTCGTTACCCGGATCGGATAACAGGGAAGCGTCTTTTTCCGCCTTTGCGCCCAGATTTACGAGCAGGGTGGCATCGCCCCCGTCGTCCAGGATCATGTTCGCCGTGCTTCCATCTCCCCAGTCGAAGATGCGATGGGCGTAATCCCAATACTCCTCCAGAGTTTCTCCCTTGTAGGCAAACACGGGAATGCCCCGATCGGCGATGGCCGCCGCGGCGTGATCCTGGGTAGAGAATATATTGCAGGACGCCCACCGTACCTCGGCGCCCAGCTCGACCAGCGTTTCGATGAGCACCGCGGTCTGAATGGTCATGTGCAGCGATCCGGCGATTTTCGCGCCCGCCAGCGGCTTCTTGGCGCCGTACTCTTCGCGCAAAGCCATCAGACCCGGCATCTCGTTTTCCGCGATCGAGATTTCCTTGCGGCCCCAGTCTGCCAGAGCGATATCCGCTACCTCATAATCTGAAGCCGATTTTGCCGCGGCTGGTTTACTCATCACTTACTCTACCGTTGCTGGATGTTCTGAATGAATTGCTCGAATCTACTTAGACTCGAATATTTAACCGCACTCAGCGGATGCCCGCAGATGCTTTCAGCGCTTGCGCCTTGTCCGTTTTCTCCCACGGCAGATCGCCATCGCGTCCGAAATGACCGTATGCCGCCGTATTGCGGTAAATCGGTCGAAGCAGATCCAGCATCTCGACGATGCCCCGCGGCTTCAGGTTGAAGTGCTCCAGAACCAGATCCCGAATCCTGTGCTCGTCGATCTTGCCGGTGCCGAACGTTTCGACGTTTACAGAGGTCGGCTCCGCGACGCCGATGGCGTAGGACACCTGCACCTCGCAACGCTCCGCAAGTCCCGCCGCGACGATGTTCTTGGCAACGTAGCGGCAGGCATAGGCGGCGGAACGGTCCACCTTTGAAGGGTCCTTGCCGGAGAATGCGCCCCCGCCGTGACGGGCGACGCCTCCGTAGGTGTCGACGATGATTTTGCGCCCGGTCAGGCCACAGTCGCCGACGGGACCGCCGATGACGAAGCGGCCGGTTGGGTTGATGTGAAAGCGGGTGTTATTGCCGAGCATTTCGGGCGGCAGCACGGGGCGGATGATCTCGTCCATGACCGCTTCGCGAACCATCTCAGTGCTGATATCCGGATCGTGCTGAGTAGACAGCACCACCGCGTCGATACGCTTCGGCTTTCCGTCTTCGTAGCGAAAGGTCACCTGACTCTTGGCGTCGGGCCTCAGCCATGGAAGGGTGCCGGCCCGCCGCAGCTCGGACTGGCGCTTCACCAGTCGATGGGCGAAGGTGATCGGCGCGGGCATGAACACGTCGGTTTCATCCACTGCGTAACCGAACATCATCCCCTGGTCACCCGCCCCCTGCTCCCGATCCGAGCTTTCGTTCACCCCCATGGCGATGTCCGGGGACTGCTTGCCGAGCGCGCTCAGAACCGCGCAGGTATGGCCGTCAAAACCGTAGGCCGGATTGTCGTAACCGATGGCGTTGACCTGTTCCCGCACGATGTTCTCGACGTCGATCACGGCGGTGCTGGTCACCTCCCCGGCAACGATGACCATGCCGGTCTTTACCAGGGTTTCGCACGCTACCCGGCAGTTCGGATCCTGGGCGATCATCGCGTCCAAAATGGCATCGGATATCTGGTCCGCCATCTTGTCCGGGTGGCCTTCTGAAACCGACTCGGAGGTTATCAACTGGGCGTTCGCCATTGAGAGTGCCTCGACCTCAACGAAAAAAAGGCCGCTAAGTTTAACGGCAGCGCGACGCTGTGCACAGGGCGGCGCTTAAGTAAATGGTCTCAGAAAGTCCATCCTTAACCTTTTCAGGAACGCCCGGCTTGGTTCGGGCCTAAGCTCGCTTTTGCCGAATCAAGCACATAGGGTCTCGATTCGCTTGCGGCTCAAGGCGGGATCTGGCGGTAACCCCAGGTGCCCTTGAGCAGCCGCGAGATTCCGTCGTAGGTTTCCCGGTGACCGCGGACGAAGCCGGGAATTTCCAGCTCCGCAAGCGCGCGTCGCCCCGCTGCTTGCCGGGAGGCGTCCACCAGCGCCGTGGTAATGCGATCGACGATCCGCTCGGCCAAATCCGGGGAGACGCTGACCGCCTTTCCCGGAAGCTCCTCCATCAAAAGCATCTCTTTCAACTCCGGGTAGACGCCGAGATCGTCGGCCGGAAGTACCGCCGCCACCGCTTCATTTTGGAAAACCCGCGCCGCCGCGGCCCGGTAGGAAGGCGCTTCCATGATCCGGGGGATATGTACCGCATCTGAAAAGAAGGCCAACAGCTGAAGCGTAGATAACGAGGGCGGCGACAGCGCAGCGACCGGGCGGCCGGCAAGTTCCAGGGGGTCCAGGAGAAGAAATCCGCCGGCCGCAAGCGAGAAGACTTGGCGCCCTTCCACCGCGGCGACGATCCGATAGCCGGCACGCGTTACCCGGTAATCGGCGAAATGTGGATCTTCCAGCACCATCGCGGGGCGCTCTCCGGCGATCAGATGGCGCCAGTGCGCGAGGGGGTTTTGCCTGATTCTCACGCGCACCGGTTGTCCAAGCGCCTGGGACAGGTAATCCGACAGCGCAGAGAACCCGGGCGCCTTTGCCCACTCATCGCCCTGGATCACCAGCTCGAACTGCGCAAAAACCGGTGCGACGCTGGCAAGGGCCAGAATTACTGCGGCGAGCAGGCGCCGCACGCCGCGCGCGTGATTCCAACGGCGGCGCGCTGATCGTTCTACCACCGCGCTTTTTGGCGAATTCAGTCGATGCCAGGACACTGAGTCGAAGCTCATTGCGTCAACCGAGCGCGTGCGTCAGAATTCGGCCCGTTGCCGACCAGGCACCGGTCTCGCGCTTTTCCGGCCTTTTTTTGCCGCGTAACGACACAACGCACGTATTTATCCCGACGTCCGCAAGCGGGCATCCGGGCGGCGGTCTCTTGCGGGACCGTCCCGGTAACGAAACTGGATTCTACAATCACGAGGGAGTTTGATGCCTTCCCGAAGAGAGCTCGCCAACGCCGTTCGGGCGTTGAGCATGGACGCCGTACAGAAGGCCAATTCCGGGCATCCCGGCATGCCCATGGGCATGGCCGACATCGCCGAGGTGCTCTGGAATGACTATCTGAAACACAACCCGGCCAATCCTAGGTGGTGGGATCGGGATCGTTTCATCCTCTCTAACGGCCACGGCTCCATGCTGCACTACTCGCTGCTGCACTTGAGCGGCTACGCGCTGCCGATGGAGGAAATAAAGCGATTCCGGCAGCTTCACTCGATGACGCCCGGACATCCAGAGTACGGCTACGCTCCCGGTATAGAAACGACGACCGGTCCGCTCGGTCAAGGCTTAACCAACGGCGTCGGCATGGCCATTGCGGAAAAAGTCTTGAGCGGCCGCTTCAACCGTAACGGCCACCAAATTATCGATCATTTCACCTACGTATTCGCGGGCGACGGCTGTCTCATGGAAGGCATTTCCCACGAGGCCTGCTCTTTAGCAGGAACGCTGAAGCTTGAAAAGCTCATTTGTTTTTACGACGACAACAATATCTCCATTGATGGCGAAATCAACGGCTGGTTCACTGACGACACTCCGCGGCGTTTCGAGGCCTATGGCTGGCACGTAATCCGCGACGTGGATGGGCACGATGCCGGGGCGGTGGACGCCGCCGTCCGGGAGGCGCGCGCTGAGACCAGCCGACCCACGCTGATTCAGTGCAAGACCATTATCGGCTGGGGTGCGCCGAACAAGCAGGGCACGGAATCCGTCCACGGCGCAGCGCTGGGCGAAGACGAGGTTGCGCGCGCGCGTGAAACTATCGGCTGGCGGCATCCGCCCTTTGTGATTCCCGACGAGATCTATGCCGGCTGGGACGCGCGAAAAAAAGGCAAAGCCGTGGAGACGGACTGGAGCAACCGTTTTAAAGCCTACCGCAAGGCGCATCCCGATCTCGCCGCTGAGCTGGAACGCTGTATGAGCGGCGAGCTGCCCAAGGACTGGAAGCAGCACTGCGACGAACTCATTCAGTCTACGGACGAGAAAGCAGAAAACATCGCTTCGCGCAAAGCTTCCCAGAACGCGCTCGAAGGTTTCGGGCCGAAGCTGCCCGAGCTCATTGGCGGTTCCGCGGATCTGACCGGATCAAACCTCACCCGCTGGTCGGGCTCCCGCACCCTGAGTGCCGAAATCGATGACGGCAACTACATCTATTTCGGTGTAAGGGAGTTCGCCATGGCGGCCATCTGTAACGGTATTGCGCTGCACGGTGGACTCATACCTTACTGCGCTACGTTCCTGATTTTTTCGGAATACGCGCGTAACGCGCTCAGAATGGCGGCGCTGATGAAGATCCGGAATATCTTCGTTTTCACCCACGACTCCATAGGACTGGGCGAGGATGGGCCCACCCACCAGGCGGTGGAGCAGACCGCAACCTTAAGGCTCATGCCCAACATGTCCGTGTGGCGGCCCTGCGACGCGGTGGAGTCCGCGGTGGCCTGGGAATGTGCGCTGGAAAGGACGGCCGGTCCTACGAGCCTGTTGTTCTCGCGCCAGGGATTGCCCCACCAAATGCGGACGCCCAAACAAATCGAGGCGATTCGCCGTGGCGGTTACGTGCTTAAAGACTGCGACGGCGAACCCGAGGCGATCATTATCGCTACTGGCTCGGAGGTGGGACTCGCGGTCGAAGCGGCGACGGAGCTTGAGGCCAAGGGAGTACAGGCTCGAGTCGTGTCCATGCCGTCCACCGACACGTTCGACGCTCAACCGGAAGCCTACCGCGAATCAGTGCTGCCCTCTTCCGTACGCTCCCGGGTCTCGGTAGAGGCGGGAGTCACCGGCTACTGGTACAAGTACCTGGGCTTCGAGGGCAAACCGGTTGGCATTGACACTTTCGGCGAATCCGCCCCCTACAAGGACGTATTCGCGCATTTCGGCTTTACGGTCGAAAACGTGGTGAACGCCGTGGAAAAGATCTTGGCTGCCAACGCGTCCACGGGCGTTGGAGCCGCCGCTGAGTCCTGAACTCAGCCGCGCGGAAAATGAAAGTGAATCTGGAGAGCTGAAATGAGCATCAAAATTGCGATCAACGGATATGGACGCATTGGCAGAAACATTCTGCGGGCGATATACGAAAGCGGGCGACACGAAGAGATCCGCGTGGTCGCTATCAACGATCTGGGCGATGCGCAGACTAACGCCCATCTGACCAAATACGACACGGTCCACGGTCGTTTTCCCGGAGACGTGGACGTGGACGGCGACCACCTCATCGTCAACGGCGACCGCATCCGCGTGTGCGCCGAGCGCGATCCTTCAAAGCTGCCGTGGAAAGAGCTCGGCGTGGAGGTGGTGCACGAATCCACCGGACTATTCACCAGCAAGGAAAAAGCCGGCGCCCATCTAAAGGCCGGCGCGAAGAAGGTGATCATTTCGGCGCCGGGCGGAAAGGACGTGGACGCCACCATTGTTTACGGCGTGAACCACCACACGCTTACCTCCGATCACAGCGTGATTTCCAACGCTTCCTGCACCACAAACTGTCTGGCGCCTCTGGTAAAGCCTCTGCATGAGCGCATCGGCGTGGAGCGCGGCCTTATGACAACCATTCACGCCTATACCAACGACCAGGTCTTGAGCGACGTCTACCACAAGGACCTGCGCCGCGCCCGCTCTGCCACACAGTCCATGATCCCGACCAGCACCGGCGCCGCGGCGGCTGTTGGCCTTGTGCTGCCGGAGCTGAACGGGAAGCTCGACGGATTCGCCGTTCGGGTACCCACCATCAATGTTTCGATGGTGGACTTAACATTCACCGCGGCCAGAGAAACCGACAAGAGCGAAATCGACAGCGTCCTCAAGGCGGCCTCGGAGCAGGAGCTCAAAGGCGTGCTGAATTTCAACGACAAGCCGCTCGTGTCGATTGACTTCAATCACGACCCGGCCTCCTCCACCTACGAGTCCCCGCTTACCAAGGTCATCGACGGTCGGCTGGTGAAAGTAGTGTCCTGGTACGACAACGAATGGGGATTCTCCAACCGTATGCTGGACACCACCGTGGCGCTGGTGAATGCGCCTTGAGGGCGTACGAAGAGTCGGATTAAGCCATCGGTAAAGTCGAGCGTGTCAGCCGGTCTCGAGCTTTCCATGTAGATGATAGATGGCAGATGGTAGATGGGGCGACAAACTGACATTCGTATATTCCCATCTACCATCTACCCATTCGCTATTACACTAGTCGGAAGTCGATTTCGTTAAGGTTCATCGCGCATCCTGACCAACGACATCAACATGGCCTTCCTCCGCATGTCCAACCTGGATCTCGCCGGCAAGCGCGTGCTGATCCGCGAGGACCTCAACGTTCCGATCAAAGACGGCAGGGTCAGCAGCGATGCCCGCATCCGCGCCGCCCTGCCGACGCTCGAAAAGGCGGCCAGCGCCGGCGCCCGCGTCATGGTGTTGTCTCACCTTGGCCGACCCAATGAAGGCGAACCGGACCCCGAACATTCCCTCGCGCCGGTCGCCGAGCACCTTGCCGACCTGACCGCGTTTCCGGTGCGGTTCGCCGCTGACTGGCTTGACGGCGTGGAAACCAAACCCAGCACCATCCTGCTATGTGAGAACGTGCGCTTCAATGTCGGAGAGAGTGCTGACGACGAGCGCTTGTCGCGGCGCATGGCCGAGCTCTGCGACATTTTTGTCATGGATGCGTTCGGCACCGCGCACCGCGCCCAGGCGTCTACCCACGGCGTTGCCCGCTTCGCGCCTGTGGCGTGCGCCGGCCCTCTGCTCGCGGCGGAGGTCGATGCCCTCTCCAAGGCGCTGCAAGATCCCGCCCGACCACTGGTCGCGGTGGTGGGCGGAGCGAAGGTATCGACCAAGCTCGGGGTACTCCAATCGCTGATCAATCGCGTGGACCAGCTCATCGTCGGAGGCGGCATCGCCAATACTTTCATCGCCGCGAAGGGATACCCGGTGGGAAAATCTCTGTACGAGCCGGATTTAATGACCATGGCCGAGCGTCTGATCCAGACCGCCCGCGCCCGCGGAGCGGATATTCCAATCCCGGAAGACGTCATCGTCGCCGCGGCGCTCGACGCCAGCGCCGAGGCACACGCCAAGGCGACCTCATCCGTTGGCGACGAGGATTTGATTCTCGACGTCGGGGCGAAGACGGCGTCGCGTTATGCCTCGCTGGTGGCGAAGGCCGGCACGGTGGTGTGGAACGGACCGGTGGGCGTGTTCGAGTACGACCAGTTCGGCTACGGCACTCGCGTTCTGAGCGAAGCCATCGCGAATTCCAGCGCTTTCTCTATCGCCGGTGGCGGCGACACCGTGGCCGCGATTGAGAAATACGGCGTCGGCGACAGGATCTCCTATATCTCCACCGGCGGTGGAGCTTTCCTAGAGTTTCTCGAGGGCCGAACCCTGCCGGCCATCGCCGCGCTTGAAGCGCGCGCAAGATCCTGAATTCGGATCGAGTGCGACAGACGGCCGCGTGCGCTTTGTTCGGGGTTCAGTTCGCCGCCACGGGCAGGCCCACGTTCTATGAATCAAGAACTTGCGCGCCCGATGGCAATACCACCTTTCTCAGCGGCCGGTTTAAGGCAAAATACGCATGCAAAAGGATGCCGGACGGCGATATTCGTACGTTTTGAACATCCGCAGTCAGTAATGAAACCGACGACAGGAGTCCGCCCATGAGCGCCCAGACACTCGAAACCACCGCCCAGGCGATGGTAGCCGACGGCAAGGGGATCCTCGCCATCGACGAGAGCAGCCCGACCATCAAGAAGCGATTCGACACCATTAAAACCGAGTGCACGGAAGAAAGCCGGCGCGCTTATCGTGAGCTGCTCATCACTTGTCCGGGACTGGAAAAGTTCATCTCCGGAATGATCCTGTTTGACGAAACGATCCGTCAGTCGACAAGCGACGGCGTGCCGTTTCCTGAATTGATGAAGAAGAAAGGAATCATGCCGGGCATCAAGGTGGACAAAGGGGCCAAGGATCTCGCCTGGCATCCGGGCGAAAAGGTGACCGAAGGACTGGACGGGCTTCGCGATCGTCTCGCTCAGTACCGGGAGCTGGGTGCACCTTTTGCCAAGTGGCGCGCGGTCATCACCATCGGCGAAGGCATTCCCAGCACCGGATGTATCGAGGCCAACGCCCACGCTCTTGCGCGCTACGCCGCGCTTTGTCAGGAAGCGGGGCTGGTGCCCATGGTAGAGCCGGAAGTTCTGCTCGACGGCAATCACAGTATCGAGCGTTGCTTCGAGGTAACCGAAGCGACGTTGAGGGCCTTGTTCGCATCGCTGTACCAGCAGCGGGTACTGCTGGAAGGCACCATTCTCAAGGCCAGCATGGTGCTCTCCGGAAAGAACGCACCCAATCGCGCCGGCGTCGACGCGGTGGCGGAGCAAACCATCGCCTGTCTCAAGCGTTCGGTTCCGGCGGCGCTGCCGGGCGTGGTGTTTCTTTCCGGCGGTCAGACGCCGCAAGAGGCCACCGCCCACCTCAACGCCATGAATGCGATGGCGGGAGATTTGCCCTGGAAGCTGAGCTTCTCGTATTCCCGTGCGCTTCAGGAGCCGGCGCTGAAAACCTGGAGCGGTGATGCCGCCAACGGCAAATCCGCGCAAGATGCGCTGCATCACCGCGCCCAGCTCAACAGCGCCGCATCGCTGGGAAAATACTCGGACGCGATGGAGAAACAGGCGGCCTGAACGTCTGCGGGTGAGAATTATTGGCTGGCGTTTCCCGCCGCGTTCAAGCTATCGCCAAGAGAGCTTGTCGCGGGAGTCGAATTGTCCTCGCCGCGCAATGAGCATATAAAGAGGTGGCCGGTCCCCTGTTGAAGAGTCAATTTCGGAGGACCCATGCGCAAAGGTGGCGTCGTGCGCGCGCAAATCGCCGGTCTTATTGCGACCAGTACGGTCGTCGCCGGCTGCCTGCTTTCGCTGCCCTCTGCCGAGGCCCAGTCCGGGGATTCCCGCGTCTCGGAAGTTCTCTCCGCCGTAGTTGCCGTTGAATCGAAGGTGCCAGCGAGCGCGCGCTCGGCGCCCGCCTTGGGCACCGAACGCGCCGGCTCCGGGGTCGTCATCGATAGTGATGGCCTGATCGTCACCATTGGCTATCTGATCCTCGAGGCCAGCGAGGTCACGGTTACTGCTCTCGGCAGTGAACCGACGTTGGCGGAAATCGTGGCCTATGACCACTCCACCGGCTTCGGACTGATACGGGCAACGCGCCCGCTGGGCGTTAAGCCGATGCCGCTCGGCCGATCGAACCTGGTGGCGGAGTTTGACCGCCTTTTAGTGACCGCCTTCGGAGGTGTCCAGGCCGTGCGTCCGGCCGTTGCGGTATCCAGGCGCGAGTTCGCCGGCTACTGGGAGTATCTGCTGGACGGGGCCATCTTCACCTCGCCGCCCTATCCCATGTTCGGCGGCGCAGCGCTGCTCGACAGCAACGGTCACCTGGTGGGTATTGGATCGCTGGTGGTGGGGGACGCGCTGCAGGGCGAACGAATGCTTCCCGGAAACATGTTCGTCCCCATCGACGCGCTCAAGTCAGTGATGGGAGATCTGCTTTCCAAAGGGCGAAGCGGCGGGGCTCGTCCCTGGATCGGCGTCTACTCACACGAGATCGAGGGTGTGGTTGTCATTCAGCGGGTAGCGGAAGACGGGCCGGCGGCACGGGGAGGTATTCGCGCCGGGGACGTCATTGTCGAGATCGAGGGAGTGACCATCACCAACCTCGCTGGTTTTTACCGGGCCCTTTGGAGCGATCGCGAGCCCGGCGATCGGGTCAAAATTACGCTGCTTCGTGGAAAAGAGCTGCGCTCGGTGTTGGTGGAAACCGGCGATCGATACGCCTGGCTGAAATTGAAGCCGGCGGAGTGACGGCGCGCACCCACAAGCGCCTGATCCAAGGAATCGCCGGCAGGCCCGCTCTCGGAAGCGTTTGGATTTCATTTTCCCCGGCGCGATTGGTCGGTTGCGATCCCGAGCCAAACAGGCATGTGACTTGGCCTAAAGCAAGCGTATCAATAGCTCGCTTGCGGGTTGGCATTCAGCCAACTAACCGTCTTCTCGCCTCGGCATACTTCTGAGCCGTCTTCTCGATCACTTCCGGCGGAAGCTTGGGCGCCGGCGGACGTTTGTCCCAATCGAGCGTCTCCAGATAGTCGCGCACGAACTGCTTGTCAAAGCTGGGCGGGCTGCTGCCGGGCGCATACTGATCCGCGGGCCAAAAGCGTGAGGAGTCCGGAGTCAGAACCTCATCGATGAGTACGATATCTCCGCTTCCGTCGAGACCGAACTCGAATTTAGTGTCGGCGATAATGATGCCTCGATCGGCGGCGTAAGCCGCGGCCTGTTCATAAATCTGAATGCTGATTTCGCGAACGCGCGTGGCGATGTCGTCACCCACCAGCTTGACGATGTCGCTGAAGCTGATGTTCTCGTCGTGTTCCCCCACGTCCGCCTTGGTGGAGGGTGTAAATATCGTCTCCGGCAGGCGATCAGCCTGACGCAGTCCCTTTGGCAGCGCGATTCCGCTCACCGCACCGGTGGCCTGGTAATCCTTCCAGCCGGAGCCGATAAGGTAGCCCCGGACGATGGCTTCCATGGGTAGAGCTTTCAGACGCTTGACCACCAGCGCTCGACCTTCGACGTTCTGTCTTTCACTTTCATCGGGTAACACGTCTTCGAGCGCAAGATCAGACAAATGATTGGCGACAATCGATCGCGTGTGCTTGAACCAGAACACGGACAGGTCGGTCAACACGGCGCCCTTCCCGGGAATAGGATCGGGCAACACCACGTCGAACGCCGAAAGTCGGTCGGAGGCGACGATCAGCATATGCGCATCGTCCACTGCGTATATGTCCCTGACCTTGCCCCGGTGAAGAAGATCGAGGCTCGGCAGGTCACTTTCGAAAACGGTTTCTGCTACTTCAGGCATGGATCACTATTCCTCGAAAAATTTGCGCTCGTTGAAAATTTTCTACGTTACGCACACTGCTCAAATTCTTTGATTGTCAGAGTGTGCCATCAGCTTGTGGTTATCGCGAGACATCGCCGCCGCCGGTAAATCACCTGACAAGCCGGAAGCGTACTGCATGAACCAGCGCTTGAGCGGCGTAATCTCGTTGGTCACCCGCAAGCCCATGTTTCGCGCGTCCCTGAAGGGACCAAAAGAGCTTCCGAACAGCCAGTTGAGTCCGCTAAGGGCGGTGCGCATGAGGGTGTTGTGCCCTTTGCGCCAGCGCTGATACTTGCGCAAGGTATGCGTGCGTCCGATGTCGCGACCGGACCCGCGAGCGGCGCCCAGAACTTCGGCCAGCGCCGCCGCGTCCAGGATACCCAGATTGACCCCCTGGCCCGCAAGAGGATGCACGGTATGAGCGGCATCGCCCACCAGAGCCACCCGGTGGCTGACATATTCGCGCGCGCTGATCGAAGTGAGGTCGAATGCAGCCCGGGGCCCCGCCAGCTTGACCTTGCCGAGCCTGCCCTCGTAAGCGTCTTCCAGAGCGCCGACGAATCTGGCTTCGCTCATGTGCTCCAGCGCGTCGGCATGAGCGGGCGTGGTCGACCAGACGATGGATGCGTGGTTTCCGGGCAGCGGTAGAAAGGCCAGTGGACCGCTGGGCAGGAAACGCTGCCAGGCGGTCTCTCCATGACCACGCGAAACAGTCACGGTGGCTACCACCGCCCGCTGCCCGTAGGCGGCCGTTTGCACTTCGATCCCGGCCAGCTCGCGCACGCGGGATCGGCCGCCGTCCGCGCCCACTACCAGAGGCGCGTAAAGCTTGCTGCCGTCGACAATAACCGCCGCCCGCTGAGTTTCGACCAGGAGCGTTTCGAGCTTTGCCGGCTGAAAAATCTTCACACCGTCGAGCTGGCCAAGGCGGGTCTTCAAAGCCCGCTGTATGAGCGCATTTTCGACAATGTGTCCCAGCGCAGGCTCGGCGATGTCGGCGCTGTCGAAGTGCACCTCGCCGGCTTCAGGAACGTCCCACACCACCATCTGACGGAAGGGCTGCAGCCGTTTTACAGGCAACAGGCCCCATACGCCCACGGATTCCAGCACGTGCTGGGTGGCACGGGTCACTGCGCTCACCCGCAGGCCGTATCCAGTCTCGGGAAGCAGCGGGGTTGGTTGCGCTTCTACCAGACCCAGTTGAAATCCCCGCTGACCGAGATCCGCGGCCAGTGTCGCACCGACAATGCCGCCGCCCACAATCACCAGGTCATAAGTCATAGCGACAGTCCACGCGACAATCGGGGCCCGCGCCCGGCAAGGCCCATGGCGTGCCACGCCAAATTACGCTTGAGGAAAGCAAAGCTGTCGAGGCCGACGAGACCCGTGTCTCTGATCAACGCCAGCGGCAGCGAATCATTGCTGAACAGTCTCACCACCCCCTCGGTGAATCGGGAGGTCGTCCACTGGTCGCCGCGACGCCAGTCGGCGTAGCGATTGAGGGTGGCGATTGCGCCCGGATCTTCGCCCTGCCGCGCTGCGTCGACTACGACTTCGGCGAGAACAGCGGCGTCGCGCAAGCCCAGATTCAGTCCCTGACCGGCTACCGGGTGCAGATGGTTTGCCGCGTTGCCAACGAGCGCCAGCCGCGGCTTCACGGCGAGTCGGCTGTGGGCGGAGCGAAGTCGGTGACGGGTTCTCGGTCCGGTTTGAGTAAACGCGCCAAGGCGCGTTCCGAAAGCTTCTCCCAGCGTCGCCAGAAAGGCACCGTCGTCCAGCGCCAAGACCGCGTCCGCCCGCTCATGGGGAAGCGACCATACGAGCCCCGAGCAGTGCTGCCCCATGGGCAGCAACGCCAGCGGCCCGCTGCCGGTAAATCGCTCATAGGCCACGTTGCCAGGATCCAGTCGCGTCTTGACCGTTGCGGTTATGGCACTTTGCTGCCAATCCCGCTCTCTCGCTCCGATCCCGCTCAGTCGTCGAACCAAAGACTTTCCGCCGTCGGCGGCCGCGAGCAGCCGGGCCGCTACGGACAGCGGGCCATCAGCGCCAACGCAGTCGACCTTAACGCGGTGCTCGGAGACTTCCAGCTGATCAACAGTTGCCGGCCTGAGCACGGTGACTCCGGCGGTCGCCTCGAGCGCGTTCTTAAGCGCGGCGCCGATGACGCCAGCATCGCTGACAAATCCCAGCGCGTCGACGCCGTAATCCTGCGCTTTGAGCCGGGTAAAACCGAAATGCCCACGATCTGAAACGTGTACAACGCGGATGGGCGTGGCGTCCGGACGGATTTCGTCCCACAGACCAAGACCATCAAAAATGCGCCGGGATCCTTCAGCCAGTGCGATGGGCCGCGGCGCGGTTTCACCTGCCCCTGCGGGGGCGGAATCGATCAGCGCCGCGCGCACACCGCCGCGGGCGAGGGCCAGCGCCAGCGTCACGCCGACGAAGCCACCACCGGCGATGACCACGTCGAACACTTCTTCAGAGAACGAGCTCTTCATCACGCGCTGCCGACAAGCGCTTCAACTTCTTCGATTCGTTTCGGCGCCGCCTTGGTGAGCACTTGTGGCTTATCGCTCGTGACCAGCACATCGTCCTCGATGCGCACTCCGATGTTCCACCATTTCTTTGCCACGCTCTTAGCGCCGCCTGGAATGTATATGCCGGGTTCGACCGTCATGACCATGCCCGGCTCCAGAACACGCCATTCACCCTCGATTTTGTAATCGCCGACGTCGTGCACGTCCATTCCGATCCAATGACCTGTGCGGTGCATGTAAAACTTTCGGTGCGCCTCTTTCTTGATAAGGGTGCCCACTCGACCTTTCAACAGACCGAGATCGACCAGACCTTCCGTGATAACCCGCACTGCTGCCTCGTGAGGATCGTTCCAGTGGTTACCCGGACGGACTTGTTCAATCGCAGCGTACTGCGCTTCCAACACCAGCTCGTAGATCGCGCGCTGCTCTTTTGAGAATTTTCCGTTGACGGGAAACGTCCGGGTAATGTCCGAGGCGTAATAGTCGTACTCGACTCCAGCGTCAATGAGCAACAGCTCGCCGTCGTTGAGACGTGCGGTGTTTTCCGTGTAATGCAGCACGCAGGCGTTTGCGCCGCCAGCGACGATGGGAGGATAGGCGACGTTGCGCCCCCCTGCGCGCATGAATTCGTGCACCAGCTCCGCTTCAATCTGGTACTCGGTCAGCCCGGGACGGCACGCACCCATGGCCCGCCGATGCGCTGAGGCGCTTATTTCCATCGCGTGGGACATGGTTTTGATTTCGGCCCTGCTCTTGTACAGGCGCATGTCATGAAGAACGTGATCAAGGGCGACGAACTGTGCCGGCGAGTTGACGCCGGCTCGCGAGCGAGTTCGCAGCTTGTTCACCCAGGTCAGCATGCGCTGATCGAACTCCTGGTAGTAACCCATGGCGTAATAAACGTCCGAGCGCGTTTCCAACAGTCCAGGCAGAATGTCGTCGATGTCGCTGATGGGGAAAGCGTCGTCCGCGCCGTAGTCTGAACACGCGCCTTCGAGACCGGCCCGCACTCCGTTCCACTGCTCCATTTCAGGGTCCCTTTCGCGACAGAAAAGGATGAATTCTCCCTGGGGGCGCCCTGGCGCAAGCACCGCCACGGCCTCCGGCTCGCCGAAGCCGGTGAGATAATAAAAATCGCTGTCTGGACGATACGGATACTCCACGTCCCGGTTGCGATTGCGCGGCGGGGCTGTTGGCACGATGGCAATGCAGTCATCGTCCATGATGTCCATGACTTTTTTACGCCGCCTTTTGAATTCGCGCTTGTCCAATGCTCTATCCCTACTTCAGTGCAGCTGCCCGCTGCCGGGCGGAGTATCGTGACGTGCTTTGAGCTCGGTATGAATCAACATCACGCCAACCCGCACATATTCCACCAGCTCCGCGTAGTCGCTTTCCATAGTGTTGGTCTCGTCCTCCAGATCGGAAACGTCTAGCCGGGTGAATTCCGACAGGTCCGTCAATACCTCGCGCACCTCCCTAGAGGTGGAGACCGAGTCGTCCAGCCCGCCGACAGACAGTCCATACAGAAATCCCCTGCACCAGCGGGCGAGGGCCTCCCCGCGCTGTGTCAGGGAGACTTCGTCGTCCGGAAGCATGGGTTCGAACTCAAACTGCTGGCCTTCCAGCTGTCGCTCGGTTTCACGCCGGGCGGAGCGCAGCATCTTCGTGCAGCGCGCGGACTCCGGGTCGGCGGACTCGCCCGGCTCCAGAATTTCGTTCAGCCAGCGCTCCTCGGGAAATTGCCTTGCCACGCAGAGCAGACCACATAGCACGCCGTGACACTCGGAAGCGTCGAGAGTGGCATGGGCGCGTTCCAGCGCTTCACGGCAGGCGACGTAGTCGACAGTCATTAATGCAATGTGATTCTTGCGCAAGTACTTGCGCGTGTTGCGGTCGCTGTTTGCGCCGCGGGGCGGGTACGCCGATGCGGCGCGCCAATGCTATCACCCATGGGTCCCGCCCCAAAAGCGGCACCCGCCGCGGCCGCCCATTGACCGATTCTGCCCGGGCTCCTATAGTTAAGCTCGATTGTTGCGGCAAAACCACAATTAATCGGTGCAACCCATTGACACCGAACGACTCGCAAGACGACACGTCACCGATGGAAGAGTTAAGTCTGCGCGCGCTCGAAGCACGACTGGATGAACTGATCCGCGCGTGCGAAGAACTTACCGACGAAAACCGGGCGCTCCGCGACCAGCAGGCCCACCTCATGGCGGAAAGAGCCGCTTTGATTGAAAAGTCCGAGCTGGCGCGGTCGCGGGTTGAAGCCATGATTGCGAGACTCAAAGCGATGGAAATCGGCGCATGAGCGAATCCGTTCCCGTTAACGTCCAGATTCTGGACAAGGAATACATGATTTCCTGCCCACTGGAGGAAAAAGACGCGTTGCTCCAGTCCGCCAAGGTTCTGAACGAGCGCATGCGCGAAGTGCGAGACGGCGGAAAAGTCCTTGGCACTGAACGCATTGCGGTCATGGCCGCACTCAACATCGTCCACGAGTTATTGCGCCACCAGAACCATCACCAGGCCGCGGTCGCCACGATTCAAAAGGACGTAAGCCGTTTGGAACAAAAAATTAGCGGCGCGATCAGTCGACGGCGGGTGCCCGAAGCTGTAGACTAAATAATGACGTCCCCTGAGGTGTTCGCCAACGCGCCCAGTAATCGCTTGAGCCTAACTTAATACCTAAGGGAGCCGAACAACGGGGTTGTTGTGCAAGTCCGCGGCTTGTGCAAGCGGAAAGCCTGATACGCCGTGCGAGGTTCCCCTTATGAACCAAACCTGGTTCAAGGGTCGCGGCGCGTAGCGGCACCCCGGAGGGCGTCCCTACTTAAAGCGTCCTCGCTGTTCGCCCCGAACCGCAGGCTTTTTGATCCTTTCACTTGACTTCCTCCGGCACTCTACCCAGCAATCCGGATCGCGCCGCCGCCCGCGAACGCACCGCGTTGCGCCGCAAAATGCGGGCGCAACGACGCGAGCTCGAATCCCGTGAGCACGATCGCCGCTCGGAGTTGCTTTGCCGCCGGATATTGTCCGAACCCGTATTCCTGCGCGCGCGCCGTTTTGCCGCTTTCTTGAGTAACGACGGAGAACCGGATCTGGAACTGATGCTTTACCGCTCAGCACTCATGGGAAAGCGCGCCTACCTGCCGGTGCTCCACGGCAAAAGCCTCTGGTTTTTGCCTTTGTCGTCGAACGCTCCCATGGTTCAGAATCAATTCGGCATCGCCGAACCCTCGTGTCATCCAGACGAGCGCCTGAAACCCTTTGCGCTGGACCTGGTTTTGGTGCCCCTGGTGGCGTTCGACGCCAGCGGGTCGCGGCTTGGTATGGGTGGGGGGTATTACGACCGTTGCTTCGCTTATTTGAATCACAGATCCAGTTGGCGGCGTCCGCGGCTCATAGGTGTCGCGTTCGACTTCCAGCGGGCCGATGAGATCCCGCCCAGGCCATGGGACGTGCGCCTGGATGGCGTCATTACCGAACGCGGGCTTTACCAGACTAAAAGAGTGAACTGATGGCTTACTGGCTAATGAAGTCGGAGCCGGAGGAATTCGGCATCGACGATCTCGAATCGCGAGCGGACAAAACGGAGCCTTGGGACGGGGTGCGAAACTACCAGGCGCGAAACATGATGCGTGACGAGATGAAAGTGGGGGATTTGGCGTTCTTTTACCACTCGAACTGCGAAACGCCCGGCATCGTCGGCATCGTGAAAATCGCCCG
>JBFHVA010000056.1:0-17505 GCA_041589735.1 Gammaproteobacteria bacterium
GTCATCGAGGAGCTCGTTCAGGCGCTGCGATGCCTGCCCGGGGTTGGACCGAAATCTGCCCAACGCATGGCCTACCACTTGCTGCAGCGCGACCGGGAAGGCGGCAGGCGTCTTTCGCTGGCCATCGGCGAAGCCGTCGAGCGGGTTGGAAACTGCCGTCGCTGCCGCACGCTCACCGATGCCGAGATCTGCGCCGTCTGCGGCGACGGTTCCAGAGACCCGGCCACCCTATGCATCGTTGAAACTCCGGCGGACATGATCGCCATCGACAAAGGCACCGGCTATCGTGGCCTGTACTTCGTTCTCATGGGACATTTGTCGCCCCTGGACGGAATCGGCCCTGAGCAAATCGGGCTCGACATTCTCGAGCAGCGGCTTGATCAGGGTGATGTGCGAGAAGTGGTGCTGGCCACCAGCTCCACTGTGGAAGGACAAGCCACGGCCCACTACATCGGCGAATTGGTGCGATTGCGGAAGCTCAAAGCAACGCGCCTGGCCTACGGAATACCGCTCGGCGGGGAGCTGGAGTTCGTCGACAGCACGACCCTGGCGCACGCCTTCCGCGGACGTACCGAGCTCGATTGACCGGCTTTTCAACTCTTTGTGGATGAATTGGCCGGCTCAGGCAACCAGGGCGTCAATCTTGGCCGCGCAGATAAAATCGTTCTCCGACAGCCCGCCGATGGCGTGCGTGCTGTAACGGACCGCGCATCGGTTATAGCCCACCTCCAGATCAGGGTGATGGTCCTCCTGGTGTGCGATCCAGGCCAGTGCGTTGACGAACTCCATGGTTCGGTGGAAGTTTTTGAACTTGAACTCGCGCTGAATCGATTTCCCGCTGTCCGAAAGCGTCCAGGAGGGAACCTGCTGGAGAAACTTCTGTGCTTCGTTTTCATCCATTGCAGAAACTCCACCCTCGCAGGGCTTGCAGTGCTTTGCGGTCAAATCGTTCATGATGTCGTCTCCATTCGTTTTCCGCCGCTAAGTTTGCCTTTTTACGGCCAAGCGCTTCAATCCCTTCCGGTCTGACGTGCTGACAGCAGGGGCGGGCACCGGCTGGCCAGCGGGCCGTCTACGCCGAGTGACTCTGCTAGACTTTTGCAATGTCAGGCGTGTTCCAATTTCAATTCATCACTGATTGATACGTTCAACGGATGGCCATCGACAACAACAACCTGATCTGGATCGATCTCGAGATGACCGGGCTGGACCCGGACAAGGATCGGATCATCGAAATCGCCACCATCATCACCAACGCGTCTCTGGCGATCGTGGCGGAAGGTCCGGTGATCGCCATCAGGCAGCCGGATGCCGTGCTCGAGGCCATGGACAGCTGGAACCGGGATACCCACGCCAACTCGGGACTCGTCGAGCGGGTGCGCGATAGCGACTACGACGAGTCTGCCGCCTCGGCGGAAACAATCGATTTTCTTAAGCAGCACGTGGAGTCCGGCAATTCGCCCATGTGCGGTAACAGCGTTTGCCAGGACCGGCGTTTTCTTTACCGTTGGATGCCCGACGTCGAGCGCTACTTTCATTACCGGAACCTGGATGTCAGCAGCGTGAAGGAGCTGTGCAACCGCTGGGCACCACAGGTCGCGCAGGGACTGAAGAAAAAGAGTACGCATCAGGCGCTACAGGATATCCGTGATTCCATCGACGAGTTGCGCTACTACCGCGATCACCTATTCAATGTGAGTTCTTGAGTCGAATCCACATATTCGGCAACCTAATTGAGGCGCACGACGGCAGGGAAATGCTGGCGCTTTTGAAGCACGTATCAGAACTCGGGCTACCGACATGAGCCACGCACGATTGCCGGATCGGCTTTACCGCGCTGCATCGGTGCGTGAGCTTGACCGCATCGCGATAGAAGAGCTGAAAATTCCCGGCGCCACGTTGATGGCCCGCGCCGGGCAGGCGGCCTTCGAGCTATTGCTTTGCAACTGGCCGCGGACAACCACCATTGCGGTGGTGTGCGGCGGCGGCAACAACGCCGGCGATGGCTACGTGGTCGCGCGACTGGCCAAAGAGCAAGGCATGGACGTGCGGGTTGGGGACGTCGGCGATCCGGCGCGCTTACGCGGAGACGCGCGTGAGGCCCGGATTTCGCTGGAGGCGGCCGGAGCGCGTCCGGCGCCATTTACACCCCTTACGCTGGAGGGGGCCGAGGTCATTGTCGACGCCGTTTTCGGCACCGGCCTCGACCGCGAGGTGGAGGGGCGCTGGGCTTCCGCCATCGCCAGCTTGAACGCCGCGTCGGCGCCTATTCTGGCGCTGGACATTCCCTCCGGGCTCCACGCCGACACCGGCCAGGTCATGGGTGAAGCCGTCCGCGCCGCCGCAACGGTGAGCTTCATCGGCTTGAAGCAGGGTCTGTTCACCGGCGATGGGCCGGATCGGTGCGGCCGGATCTATTTTCGCGATCTTGCAGTGCCCGATTCGATTTACCAGCGGGTCCCGCCGGACGCTCGGCTCGACCGGCTGGAGCATTTCCACGCTACGCTCGGGGCGCGTCCTCGAGGCGCGCACAAGGGTCGCTTCGGTCACCTGCTGATCATTGGCGGGGACAGCGGTTACATCGGCGCAGCGCGTCTTGCCGCAGAGGCAGCGCTTCGCAGCGGTGCCGGACTCGTCAGCGTTGCCTCCAGGGCCGCCCACGCCCATGTGATTAACGCCGGGCGGCCGGAGATCATGGCCCACGGGGTGGAGACGAAGTCGGATCTGGAAGCGTTGATACATCGGGCCACCGTGATCGCCGTCGGGCCGGGACTCGGACAATCGAGCTGGGCCAAGCGAATGCTCCAGTCGGCATTGGGGGCCAACAAGCCGCTGGTGGTGGACGCCGACGGGCTGAATCTGATGGCGCAGAAAAAAGACGCCAGACTGACTTCGGGCAGCGTGATCACGCCGCATCCCGGCGAAGCCGGCCGGCTGCTGCATTCCAGTGCCTCAGCGGTGGAAGCGGATCGGTTTGCCGCGCTGTCGTCGCTGGTCGAGCGCTATCGCTGCGTCTGTGTGCTCAAAGGCGCGGGCACCTTGATTGCTGCGCCCGACGGCGAGGTGCACGTATGCGCGGACGGTAATCCCGGGATGGCTACCGGCGGCATGGGCGACGTTCTGACCGGCGTTGTCGCGGCCCTCATGGCCCAGGGCATGACGGCGGAAACCGCGGCTCGCGCCGGGGTTTGTATACACGCGCGCGCCGGAGATCTGGCGGCCGGCCGGCTGGAGCGGGGCACGCTTGCGTCGGATCTCATGCCACAGCTGCGAGTGCTGGTGAATGCACTCTGAAGGTCCGGCCTTGCGCGCCGGCGCACGGGTAGCGACGGCGGAGCAGATGGAAAATATCGGAGCCGGACTCGGGGAGGCGCTGCGCGGCTCCGGCGCCGAACGCGCGCCATTTGATCGCCTCGGGAGAGCGGTGGTGATCACGCTCGAGGGTCCGCTCGGCGCCGGCAAGACGACCTTTGCCCGGGGCGTTTTGAGGGCCTTCGGGATCACTGGAGCGGTGAAGAGTCCCACCTATACGCTGGTAGAACCCTATGTCACCGCCTATGGTCCCATAGCCCACTTTGATTTCTACCGCCTCGCCAGCGTGGAGGAGGTGGAATTTCTGGGGATGCGTGAGTACCTGGACCGGGGCGTGTGCCTGTTTGAGTGGCCGGAGCGTGCCGCCGGCGCCCTGCCGCCGGCAGATCTGTCGCTGGAGATTGCGCTCTCGGGATCCGCCCGCGAGCTGACCGTAACCGCTTACGACGACTTCGGTAAGGGGTTCCTGGAGCACCTCATTTTGCGTGAACTACTTCAAGAATCTGTCCCAAATACTTGAAATAACTCACGGTATGGTTTAGATAGTTTCTGAAAGCCTGATAGATCATCAAGAAAAATGCGGGGATGGGGCGCGGCAATTACTCTGATGTGGGCCTCCACCTGCCTGGCCGGGCAGGTGCAGGTCGAGAACATCCGCACCTGGCCCGCCCCCGACCATACCCGGGTGGTATTCGATATCGACCGGCCTGTCGACCACACCCTGTTCATGCTCAAGAACCCCGGGCGCGTGGTGCTGGACCTGCGCGGGGCCGATCTTTCAGCGGAGCTGCCCAAACCCGAAGCCAACGATCGGCTGCTGAAGCGGCTTCGCGCCGCACCGCGGGAGGACGGCGTGCTGCGGGTGGTGCTCGACCTGAAAGCCGACGTGAGGCCGAAAAGCTTCCAGCTCAAACCCAACTCTCAGTACGGCCATCGCCTGGTCATCGATCTTCAAGCTGCCGGTGACGCGGCGCGCGCGACGGAGATTGCGCCCAGCAACAGAGCCCCGGCGCGCATGCGTGACATTATCGTCGCCATTGACCCGGGTCACGGGGGCGAAGACCCCGGGGCAATCGGCCGCAGGCGCACCAAAGAAAAAGACGTGGTGCTGTCCATCGCAAGGCGTCTCAAAGCCCGCATCGATCGGGAACCGGGAATGCGCGCTGTGCTCACCCGGGACGGCGACTACTTCGTTAATCTCAGGCGGCGGATGGAAATTGCCCGGCGTCACGGCGCGGATCTGTTTATCTCCTTACATGCCGATGCGTTCAGCGACCCGCGGGTGCACGGCAGCTCCGTCTACATACTCTCGCGCAACGGTGCCAGCAGTGAAGCCGCGCGCTGGCTGGCGGAGCAGGAGAACGCGTCGGACTTAATCGGAGGCGTATCGCTGGACGACAAGGACGAGCTGCTGGCTTCTGTTTTGCTCGATCTTTCCCAAACGGCGACCATCAGCGCCAGCACTGAAGTTGCGCGCTCGGTATTACAAGAGCTGCGTTCGGTCGGCAAAACCCACAAGAGAAACGTCGAGCGGGCCGGCTTCATGGTGCTCAAGTCGCCGGATATGCCCTCGATATTGGTAGAGGCGGACTTCATCTCCAACCCGAAGGTGGAGCGCCGACTCAAAAGCCCCCGCCACCAGACCGCTCTCGCCGACGCCGTGGTGCGGGGGGTGCGCGAATTCTTCAAGCGTAACGCGCCGCCGAACACCCTTTTTGCCAAGCGCGAGCACATCATCACCCGCGGCGACACGCTGTCCGCGATCGCCGTGCGCTATGGAACCAGCGTCGCCGCGTTGCGCAACGCGAATAAGATCAACGGCTCCGAAATTCGCGAAGGCGAAGTGCTGACCATTCCGTACGCGTCGGGGAGCTGAAGCAGCACCCCATGCGTAGATGGTAGATAGCGTATCGGGGAGTATTCGAGGCGTTTACTTAACCCAACTACCGTCTGCTAACTTTCATCTTCGATTCGATCGATACCGCCAAGACCCTCGTCACCCTTCGAGCATCGATAGCGCGGCCTGCGCCTCTCGGACGATGCGTTTGCGTCCGAAGAGAAGTCTAAAACGTGAACCGCCCACCTGACGCCATAGCACCGCGGCGCGAATTCCGGCCAGAAGCAAAGCGCGAATTCGGTTGGCCACGTCTACCTGCTTGAGCAAGGCGGGCTCACCCTGTACCAGTATCCTGGGGCTCAAGCGGCTGATGGTCTGGCTGTAGGCGTGGGCCAGATTGGCGATGACTGCCGGGTCATCTACGTCATCCGTTTTGGCGACCCCCTTTGCCGCCTCGATCTCCGAGCGCAGCGTGTCCACCATCCAGGGCAGACTGATGAGCTTGCGTTCCAGAAACATGAGATTGGCGGCGTAGGCGGTCAGCTCCGGGTCCTGCTTGAGGCCAGGCCTACCAAGCTCCTCGACCAGCGTGTCGAGCCCGTGCTTGAGTCCCGCGATTCCGCCGTAAACGGATTCTGCCGAGTCCGCGTCGTAGCGGAACACGCTGCCGACGCTGGCAACAAAGGCCGAATGGTTACTGGATCCCCCGTGGGCCGTCTGCTTGACCAGGTGAACCGCCTGGTAGATGCCAGCGAGTGCGATGACATGTTGATCGACGACTTCGCTGCCTGCCGAAGTCATGCTGGTGCGCTCGCCGCATAACGGTTCGTGGTCATTTGCGGTTCAATGATCAGGCACCTCGCGGATGGTTGCTCCACCGAGACATTCTTCGCCGTTGTAGAAGACAACGGACTGGCCCGACGCCACGGCCCATTGCGGTCGTTCGAATCGGACCCTCACACGCCCCTGGGACACCGGCTCCACGCTGCAGGCCTGGTCCGCCTGCCGGTACCGGATTTTCGCGTTGCAGCGAAGCGGCAGCGATGGGGCAGACCCAGAGATCCAGTGCACATCTTCGGCTTCGAGCATGTCGGTGAAAAGCGCCGGATGTTCGCGTCCTTGGGCCACCACCAGTGCGTTTCGCTCGGAGTCCTTTGACGCCACGTACCAGGCGCGTCCGTCGCCGTGACGCTGGCCTCCGATTCCAAGCCCTTGGCGCTGGCCGATGGTGTAGAACATCAACCCGTCGTGGCTGCCGAGCTCCCGGCCCTCTACGCTGACAATCGGGCCAGGGTCGGGTGATATGTAATGTTCCAGGAACGACTTGAACGGCCTCTCCCCGATAAAGCAGATACCGGTGCTGTCTTTGCGCGCGTGATTGTGAAGTTCGTAGCGCCGCGCAAGCTCGCGCACTTCCTCTTTGATAAGGGAGCCCACGGGAAATACCGCGCGCTTGAGCTGACTCTGTTCGAGCAGATAGAGAAAGTAACTTTGGTCCTTCTGGTCGTCCCGCCCCTTCAACAGACGATAGCATCCGTTCCAGTGCTCGATGCGCGCATAGTGACCGGTAGCGATGTAGTCAGCGCCTAAGTCCGTTGCAAAGTCCATGAACGCTCGGAATTTGATCTCACGGTTACAAAGCACATCGGGATTCGGCGTTGCGCCGCGTCGATAAACTTCCAGGAAGCGCGTAAATACGTTGTCCCAGTACTCGGCCGAAAGATTTACCGTCTTCAGCTCCACCCCGAGGTGATCGCAAACGCGCTGGGCGTCTTCGAGATCCTGAGCGGCCGCGCAGTAGTCCTCGTTGTCGTCTTCTTCCCAGTTCTTCATGAACACGGCACGAACGGACAAACCCGCGTCTTTCAGCAACACCAGTGACGCGGCGGAATCCACCCCGCCGGAAACACCGACGATGACGCTGGAATCCGTAGCGATGTCCCGCCACGGTACGACCGAGTCGCTATGTCTGATCTTGGCTTGCTTTAACATACGTTTCGTTCCGGTATGTCGCTCGCCTTTTTAGGCCCTGCGTAACGAAAAAACGCCTCGAGACGGAACCGACTGGAAGGCGTAAACTCTTACCCGTATATGATAAGGATAAGCACTCGTGACGGCGACGTGACAATGCGGCCCCGCTACTCGGCGCCGGTGTCACGGGGCTCTCGATTTAGGCATCGAGCTGTTTCGATGCTGCACGCCAGCAAGAGGAAAACATGGACCTGACACAGACCATCGCCCTCACCATGGGTATCGCCTGGGCGAGCGGCATCAATCTCTACGCCGCGGTGCTGATGCTCGGCCTCATGGGCGCTACCGGACACATCATTTTACCCCCTGGCCTCGAGCCGCTCACCAATCCTATCGTCATCGGCGCCGCAGGATTCATGTACTGCGTGGAATTTTTCGCTGACAAGGTGCCCGGCGTCGATAACAGCTGGGATGCGCTGCACTCCTTTGTGCGCATTCCCGCGGGCGCTGTGCTGGCCGCCGGGGCGGTTGGCCCGGTGAGTATTGAAGCTCAAATTGCTGCGGCGCTCGTTGGCGGCTCGCTTGCGGCGGCGACCCACGCCACCAAAGCGGGTGGCCGTCTGTTGATTAACACTTCTCCGGAGCCCGTGACTAACTGGACGGTTTCCATCTGCGAGGATGTCGCAGTGATTGCTGGCCTGTGGGCAGCCCTCAATTATCCGTGGGTATTTCTCGGCCTTCTGGCGCTGTTTATTCTGGTAATGATCTGGCTGCTGCCGAAAATTTGGCGGGGCGTGGTGAGCATCTTCCGTACCCTGGGCAGCTGGCTCGGTTTCACCCGCAAATCGACCGATGGGGCGGAAAGCCCCGTGGCGGCGACGGCACCGGGGGCAGCAGATGCGCTGCCGCCGGAGCGCGAAGAAGCCGAGAAAAAATAGGGGTTACTGGCGGCTGCCGAATACCTTTTTGAGAATATCGGTTGACCGCGCAAGCGGATTCTCGCGAATGCGTTTTTCCTCCTCCGCGATGAGCAGGAACAACCCGTCTAGGGTTCGCTCCGTGACGTAGCCATCGATGTCGACGTTATCCGCTCCGGCGAGCTGGGCAGCGAAGCCCGCCTTGTCCATGAACGTCTTGTAGCTCGAGGTCACGCCCGTTTTCGAGGTGGCGTCGCTGACAATGGGTCGCATCCGGTTCGTCAGCCGTTCCTCGCCTACGCGGCGGAAATACTGGGTGGCGGCGTTGTCCGGACCGTTCAGGATCTGCTTGGCGTCATCCACGCTCATCTGCCGTATGGCATCCCCGAGGATGGCGCTCGCTTCCGGCACCGCCGCCTCAGCCGCGCGATTCATGGTGACGATGAACTCGTCCGCGTAACGGTCCTGCTTCAAAGTGCGAAGAGCGGACTCCACCCTTTCCAGATCCGGGGGCATGGGGATGCGTACCTGAGCGTTGGAGAGAAAGCCGTTGGTCTGACCCAGCTCGTCCACCGCCCGCCGCGCGCCCTGGTCCAGGGCCTCCTTCAGTCCTGCGACGACATCCTGGTTGCTGAGCGCAGCCGTCCCCGAGTCGGCACCACCGCCCATTACGGAGTCGAGCAAATTTTTCCAATCTGCATGGGCGCTGGTCACCAGGCCCAGGCAGACCACAAGCGTTAAGCCGCGAAAGCATGGACTAAAAATCATCGTCAGTTCTCCTCGGATTGAGGCAACGGCGCATAGGGGCACCGGAAGGCTAAAAGCCGGCAATCGCGGCGTTATTAGATACGCATATTACCCCCTCCGGGGGAAAGGTCTCACCTCGGAAAATTCCTTTTTCGCCTGCACCCTCGTGTCCACCGACTAAGATCTTAGGGTCACACGATTGCGCCGGCGGCGCCCGAGGTCGCGGTCTTCGCGTCCTCCCGGGAAAGCCGATCGGGCCTTCAACGCCATGGATAATGGGAAAACCGCCGGCAATACGAAGAATGACCGACAAGTCACCGTTGATAAAAGATGCTCGGCTGCTCATCGTCGATGATGATGAGGACATGCGGAACCTGCTGGTGAAATGGTTCGAGTCCGAGGGTGCCGCGCCGGAAACCGCGCGCGACGGTCGCCAGGCCCTGGAGCGTCTGGACCAGAAGCGTCCCGATCTGGTGATCACCGATCTGGTCATGAACGGCATGGACGGGCTCAAGCTGCTGAGTGAAATACACCGCCGGGATCCCATCATGCCGGTAATCATGGTGAGCGGGCAGGCCGTAATCGCCGACGCCATGAAAGCGGCCCATCTCGGCGTTTCAGCATTCCTGACCAAACCACTAGAGCGAAGCGAGCTGCTCGATGCTCTGAAACAGGCGCTTGAGAATTCCGGGGTTCGGCGCGCCCCCCATAGCGACGAGTTTGCCCGCGAAATCGTTTATCAGAGCAAATTGATGGCGGATCTGCTGGATCGCGCCAGGCTGGTTTCTTCGGTGGACAGCACCGTGCTCATCTCGGGCCGCACGGGCACGGGAAAGGAATTGCTCGCCAGGGCGATTCATGAATGCAGCCGGCGCCGGGCCGAAGACTTCGTCAGCGTAAATTGCAGCGCTATCCCCGAACAGCTGCTGGAGTCGGAGCTGTTTGGCCACGAGAAGGGTGCTTTCAGCGGCGCCGCCAATCGTCATGACGGCCTGTTTCGGGCCGCCAGCGGGGGCACCATGTTTCTTGACGAGATAGGCGATATGCCGCTGGCGCTGCAGTCCAAGCTGTTGCGTGTACTGCAGGATTTCGAAGTGCGTCCGGTGGGCTCCACCAAGAGCTTTCCGGTGGACGTACGCGTGGTTTCAGCGACCCATCGCGATTTGGCGCGGGCCGTCGAAGACGGCGAGTTCAGGGAGGACCTGTACTACCGTCTCAGCGTCGTGCCTTTGCACATGCCGGCCCTCGACGAGCGACGAGAAGACATCAATCCTATTTCGGATCACCTGCTCAGCATGCTTTGCCAACGACACAAGCTTGGACAGAAAAAGCTCGCGCCGGAGGCTAAGAAAATACTGGCTTCCGCCTCATGGCCGGGTAATGTACGTCAGCTTGGTAACGTCATTGAGCAATGTGCGGTGCTCTCCAGTGGGGACATCATCACCGCCGAAATGGTCAAGACAGCGCTCAGTCAGCGGCCCGGTGAAATCGTGCCGCTGGACGACGCCAAGAAGAGCTTCGAGCGTGAATATCTGATCAGCGTTTTGCGCATAACCGGAGGTCAGGTGTCCAACGCCGCCCGCCTTGCGGGGCGAAACCGCACCGACTTTTATAAGCTGCTCAGCAAGCACCAGCTCGATGCGGCGGAGTTTCGCGATAACCAATAAAAGGATGGCGTCAAGCTCCCGCCGGACGGGTACGCTTCGCCTAAACTGAAAGCATGTATCCGAATCGGGGCGGATTGGCTCAGGACCTGCTCAACCTTGCGCGACGTTTCGTGGGATTGGCTCTGGTGTTCGGAGTCGCCCTCGGCTTGTCGCTGCTCGTTGAGCGCACGTCGTTGTTTTTTTACCTGGATCGGTGGATCAACGACGCAGTTCATGCTGCGACGGCCCCGGAGTCCCGCTTCCAAGACATACTCATTGTCGACGTCAACGAGACAGCGATTGCGTCTCTGGAGCCCAAGTTCGGGCCCTGGCCCTACGACCGCGATGTCTTCGCGCTGGTGATTGAGCATTTGGATTCGCTGGGGGCCAAAAGCGTGGTGGTCGACCTCGTTTTCTCCGATCGGCGCAAAGGCGATGACGCGCTCGCCGGGGTGCTTGCCGGGAGCAAAAAGGTTTGGCTGGCGGCCCAGGGGCAGGCCTTTGAGCCGCCGCGGGACCCCGGCTACAAGCAACAGCTCGAAGCGCTGGCCTGGAAGCCCGCCGAGCGCCCGCGGTCAAGAACGTGGCGTCGATTCCGGCTGCCCCACACGGGTTTGACAGGACGCGGTCCGGCGCTGGCGGGTGTCGGCGTAGTGAGCGTTCCGCCTGACGATGACGGCATGCTGAGACGTGTGCCGCTGATGCACGAATCCGGCGGCTATTATCTTCCCGCGCTTTATCTGGCAGCGCTGTTCTCGCCCGTGGCGCAGCCTAACTTCCGGGTCGGCGGCGGCTCGGTTCAGATCGGGGATCACAAGTGGCCCGTCGATGCTGACGGCAACGCGCTGCTCAGGGTGCCCGGGAGCCTGGACGGATTCGCGGCCATTACCTTCGATCGCGTCGTGAACTCGGCAATTGGTGAAGGTGGCCCAGGGCTTGAGAAAAGCCTCGTCGAGGGGCGAGCGATCATTATCGGAAGCAGCACCGCATCCTTCGGTGACTACGCCCGCGTTCCAATCCACGGTCGGATGGCGGGTCTCGATATTATGGCGCTGGCATACGCAAACCTGGCGCACGGTCTCTTGCTTACTCCACGTTCGAACCCGGTCAAGGTGCTGCTGTGCATCCTTTCCGCGCTGCTCCCGTTGCTGATTGCGAGCAGACGAGGTCTGCCCGAGTGGATGGTCGTGGTCGTATACGGACTTGGCTTTACCTCAGTAATAGTTGTAAATCTGCTGCTCGCTTCCCAATTTGCGATTCAAAGCACTTTGCTTTTCCCGGTTCTGCTGGGTGCGCTCACGTTGCTGGGACAGCTAACGGCGCGTGTCAAGACCATGCACGATGAGCGAAAGCGCTTCTATCTGGAGAAGCTGGCCGCAGATGAAGCCAGCGAGCTCAAGAGCCAGTTCCTCTCGCACATGACCCACGAGCTGAGAACGCCCCTGACGGCGATCATGGGATACAACCGCTTGCTTGCGGAAAGCGATATGAGCGATCAGGAACGCAAGACCCAGGTCAACATCATTGACAAGAACTGTCAGCACCTGTTGTCGCTCATCAATAACCTGCTCGACCAGGCCAAGCTCGAGGCGGGGCAGATGGCGCTGGATGTGGGCAGCGTTTCGATTGAGGAGATGATCGGAAACGTTGTCGACACGCTTCGACCCATCGCCGATGACAAGGGATTGAGCGTGGAGTATCGAATCGCGAGCGGCGTCCCAACCGGCGTTCGGGTGGATGAGCTCAAGGTGCGTCAAATCCTGGTGAACCTCGGCGGCAACGCCATCAAGTTCACCCAGAAAGGCGGCGTCGTTTTCGAAGTAGACTGGAGCGACGGGACTTTAGAGGTCCGGGTCATCGATTCCGGTCCCGGGATGACCCGCCAGGTCTTGGATCGCATTTTTTCCGCCTTCCAGCAGGCCGACGAAACCGTTGCGCGCACCCACGGGGGTACCGGGCTCGGACTCACCATCAGCCGTAACCTGGCAAGACTGATGGGCGGCGACATTGGCGTGGTGTCCGAGGTCGGCAAGGGATCAACCTTTACCCTGCGCATCCCGGCGCAGGGGTTCGAGTATCCGTCCCGGGTCACAACGCGAAGGATCAAAGCGGAAGAAAATGCACCGCCGCTCGAGGGGACTATTCTGGTGGCGGACGACACGCCCGATCTTCGCCAGCTGTTGTCCCTCTACCTGCGGAAGATGGGATTGGACGTACTGCTGGCTGAAAACGGACAGGAGGCGGTGGAGATCGCCGTTTCCAAACAACCCAATCTGATATTCATGGACATGCAGATGCCGGTGATGGACGGCATCGAGGCGGTCAGAACGCTACGTCAGAAGGAGTACACGGGTACAGTTCTGGCGCTTACCGCCCAGTCCGAGCGGGATCGTATCGAAGCAATGCTCGATGCCGGATGTGACGGCTACGTCGAGAAGCCGGTGCGCAAAGAGCGGCTGGAGGCCATCGTCAAGGGTCGGCTGGCCGGCACGGTGAGTGAGGCAGAATCGAGTATCAGCCGCTTAAGGCAGGGGAAGGCGTGATTTCAGGTTTCTCAAGTTGTATCTGGCTTTTAGTGAACGTGGCCTCGGCGGATACCCCACAAAACTCCACTAACCAGTCACCGCTCACCAGATTTGGAAAATAGCTAACAGGTCGTAACGATGGCGTCAGAAAAGATAACGGTCAAAGTGGATATAGATCTTGAGGATCTCATTCCGGGATTCATGCAGCGTCGACGCGAAGACGTGAAGTCTCTCAAGGCTTCGCTTTCTGCAGGTGAGCTGGACAAAATCCGGATTACCGGGCACAGCATGAAAGGAACCGGTGGCGGATATGGGTTTGACGATTTATCCCAAATAGGAGCGGAGCTGGAGAAGGCGGCGCTTGCGGGGGATGCAGACGAGATCTCTGCGCTTGTCGATCGACTGGAGCGTTATCTGGAAAACGTGATTATCGAATACGAGTAACCAGGAAGCTCTCTTTCTTCGCGTCTAACCTCTGTCCTCGGACTTCCTTTCGATTTGTATCGGCTCCACCTTCGGATCTGTCCAGGATCCGGTGATGGTGTACCGGGCAGAGAAAGTTTTACCGAACAGCTCGCGGTTGAGCGCCTTTTCCGCCAGCCAGAGAGGCACCAGCGGCAAGCTGGATGTCAGTTTCGGCGTCACGGTCATGATCTGGTCGTAATCTTCGGTTACGAGTCCCGTGCGTCCCGCGATCTCGACCCTTGCCGTCCCGGTTTCCATGCTCAGGTTGTTTGTATAGGCCTCACCGTGCGCCAGGTTGAAGCTGCCCTCAATTAGGTTGTAGCTCACACCTTCTTCGAACAAATCGGTGAAATCCAGAATCAGGCGCTGCGGAAGCGCGGTGACGGAAAGCAGGCCGAATATACGTTCGGTGACGCCGCGCTCCACGCCGAGCAACTTGCCATCCACCGAGCGAAAATGCAGCGCTCCGTCGAGCTTGCGCAGCTCGAATTCCATTGGTGAAGCTGGCCACCTCGCATTGAGAAAGACATCAGTCACGCCGCCGCTGACGCTGGATCCCTCGAACCCCATGGCTTTTAGAAAACCACCGAGCCCCTGACTGTGGGCGCTAATAGAAAATTCGGAACGATGAACTCCATCTTCTTGGTGCCAGTACCCGTTGGCCCGCGCTTCGAACTCAGGCGCGGCGGCAGAGATATCGCCGAAGTTCAGCCCCCCCGCGGTCGGTGTCGCGGACAGCTTGACCAGACCGAGATTTCGACCGTTGAAAGTGAATCGTTCGCTCATTAAGCGGATGGCGGGGATATCGTGCGGATCGAAAACCCGCATACTGTTTTGCCCCGGCGCGGAGCGGTAATCAATCTCCTCGAAGGAGGCTAGGAGAGTGTCTTCTCCGTCGGTTTGGAGCAGGCGCACGGTGCCTTTCAAACCCGGGCCGTCGAAGAGGGTATTCCAGGACCCGTCTCCGTCTCGCTTGGCCCGGATTCGGGTCTGGTCGAAGCCCGAGCCAAGCAACACGAGCCGGCCGACATCTAGGTCAACCTGCTGCAGACGCCTGTGCGGCGGCGGGTCCACACCTTCTGGTGCGAAGGCGGTCTTCCATACGTGCACCCACTCTCCTGCGGGCAGTTCGGACAAGTTGCCCTGGACGTAAACGCCTTCGCCCAACGGCAGGGTTGCCTCTCCGCCACCGAGGCGTACCGCGCCTCGGCGAATCCATTGCCTGCCATTTTGCGCCTCGAGCTCCACGGCCGCGCGCGTATCGGCTCCATAGCGCAGGTAAACTTCCCTGCGCTTGCGATCACCTGCCTGCATCGAAATTTCGAATCTACGGGCGGTTGCCGCGTCTTTCCCCATGGGGTAAGGAAGATTGACGGCAAGGCCTGCGAGGCTCGATTCCAGCCGCACAGCCGGCCGTCGTGTGCCTCCGGGCTCAATCGCCGGGACCTCGATGGTCGCAAGCCATTCGGTTTCGCCGTCCAGGCGCTCGAGCCAAAGGGCGGGCTCGGAAAGCAGACCGCTGTTCGAAAGATGCTTTGCTGCGAAGTGACGATCTGCGCGCCCGGAAATATGAACCTGGGTGTCATGCGGCGCTTCGGGCAGTGTGACCAGATCGATTTTCACCGGCCGCCCCAAGTAAATCGCGTCCACCGCGTGAGCTCGAACGCCCCGCTGATTGAAGCGCAGCGTTCCTTGGACGCGCTTGAGGCCGGATTTGAGGTTGGGAAAATCGATCTTGTTGCCGTCCAAAGCCACCTGTCCGTCAACCCGGATCCCGGATTTGTCCAGCGGAAAGTCCACAGCCAGGTTTAAATTGATATTGCCTGCGGCGACTATGTCTCGCATATGTCCGGAGAAGCGCTTCTTGAGCGGGCTTTCGGCAAGAAACTGAAGTCCTTCCGCGGCATCACCTTTGGCGGATCCGCGGATCCGGACCACCGGCACGCCCCGACCAATATGCTCTATGGTGACCGACCCTTGGCCGATGCTGGAGTTAAGAACTCGTCCTTCAACCAGCGTCGCGTCCAGGCGACGGCCCCTGAAGCTCAGCTCGCCCCCGAGATTGGAAAGGCCCGGCCAGCCTCTGCCGTAGTCGAGCTCGCCGTCTTCTATGGCAAATCTCGCTTCGAGGACGCCGTCCTCCTTGTCGAAAGGAAAATCAGCAATACGCCCGTGCAGCAGGAGCTTGCCTTCGGTGATGCGTCCGCCCCGAACGGCCCTACGCAGCCAGTCGCTGAGCTTCGGCTTTAAAATTCCATCGGGGATGTATCGTCTCAGCGCGCCCACGTCGTCGCTGCTCAGGTGGGCGACGAGGTTCAGGAGTGGTCCTGAATCGTTGCCGTCGAGGCGAACAAAGCCTGAAACGCGCCCGTCGATGCCGGTGGCAGCTACGCCAACGTCGTAGACGTCGAGGCGTAGACCGTCCGGCTGACGTCGCCACGCCACGCGTCCGCCTCGAGTTTCAACCAGGAACCGGCCATCGAATACGCCGGAAAGAGCGGCGTCCAGGGTGCCACCGTTCATGCTGACGACGCCCGCGTTGCCATCGATTTCGATTTTGCCCGAGTAGCCCGAAAACCCGGGAAATGCGGGGCCCACAAAAGCGGATAAGTTGTCGAATTCGGCACTCAGTCTGAAGGGTTCGGCAATGCCGGCGCCGAGCCCAATGGAAAAGTGGAGGTTGCTCAATTCCGCGCTGGGTCGATAGGTTTCAATGACGGCGCTTGCGAACTCAATCGTTTTCAGCCTGGATTCCAGCAGACTTGCGAGATCCGCGAGCCTCGCATGCTCGAATTGTCCCACCAGTCGGGGCGTGCCGTTTTCGCCGCTGACGAGGTAGTTGAGCGCGCCCCGGCTGGTGGGCCAGCGCCCATCCGAGGTATGAATATCGCTCAGCAGCAAATCAGCGCTCCAGCCGTTTTCTAGACGACCGATCTCTACCTCGGCGGTGCCGCCGTGGACTCGTAGTCCGCCCAGGATGTCGCTGAGCATCAACCCGTCGGCGCGGATCTTGACCCGCGCTTTCTCCATTGCCCCGTGCTCCCAGCGGGTCCAGACGCTGAGGTCGGATTTTCCGCCGGAGACCCATTTGCCGGCGGCGTTGAATAGGGTTTCGAGCTGGGAGGCGAGAATGCCGTTGGCGCTCAACGTCGTGCGACCCGACCAGTTGGAAGTGCTCAGGTCGCCGGATGCATCAAGGGAGAATTGAATGCGCTCCTGCGAGATCCCGGGGAGCCTGAAGGTGCCGCTCAAGCGGTGATTGTCTCCGCGGTTGGACAGCTCCACACGGGTGCTGGTGAGCAACACGGGCGGGGTGCCGCGACGCGCGTCCACCCAGTGAACGGCGGTGGCATCAAAGACGAGATTTCCATCCTTCAGCATCCAGCGGGCGAGGTCAGCGGGTTTTTGATCGGGCGCTGCCCCGTCGGCCGGCTGCATGCCGGCGACTTGGATACTTCCGTCCGGCGAGCGTTTTACCGTCAGTGACGCGCCGATGATGGTTATTCCGTGGGCCAGCAGACGACGGCTTTTCAGAGACTCCAAAAGATCGACGCTGATGCGCACCTTGTCGAACGTGATTGCGGGCTCGGCGCTGGCGCCGATATCCTCCGCCCGATGCAGCTTGAGACGGTTAATTTCAAGCTCCGGCGACCAGCCCCGCCAGTAAGCGCGCAGCGACTCGATTCTCACCGGACGCTGAAGCATCGCGCTCACCCATTCCTCGACCTCGGGGCGCTGGCTCTCCAAGGCGGGAAATCCGAAGCGCAATAGACCCAGCATCAGGGCCACGGCGATGACCACGCCGGCCACGACGTTGCGGGTCCAGAAAAACAGTCGGCGCACAACCGGCGCGCCGCGGCCGGATACCGCCGACGCTGCCTCCGGCGCAGCGATCTTGGCCTCGATGACGGGATCTTCTCTTCGCTCAGAAGGATCCATGATGCAACTTCCCTTTGCGACCGCGTCTGCCCGGGCTAACGTTCAAACGCTTTCTACATGAGCACAACGTCGTATTGCTCCCTGGAGTACATGGACTCGACCTGCAGCGTAATCGGTTTACCGATGAAAGCCTCCAGCTCGGCAAA
>JBFHVA010000057.1:0-17497 GCA_041589735.1 Gammaproteobacteria bacterium
CCTAAGTCCCGCGATTTTTCAGATCAACTGGGTCCGCCGAAGCGCGGTTTCGGCCCGTCGGGCGCTTCGCCCATGGGCGAATTTACTGACTTTTCCGCCGCCACCTTGGCGCTGCGGCAAACCCAGCCGGCCGGAAATCGGTTCACCGGCCTCGACGGCGTTACCGGATCGGAGACGGGCGGGCGTTCCGGTAGGCTCCTGCTGCAAATCACAAAGGTCCACAGCCGTCAGTTTGTGGTCCACATTCAGCTGCAGACCAAGACGTGGAGACGGACAGAGTGGGAACCATGAAAGCGGCCGGCGAAACACGATTGAACACACGAACCTGCGTAAAATGGCCCGTCAAATTTGATCAACTAATGATTAATTTTGTTGCACAATGAATAATGAAGCTGGACTCAAAATGGAAAAGGTCACCAGCGGCGTAGTAAATTAATCTTCGGAACCTGATCGCCAACGCGCACGGCCCGGATGCATCCCGTTAAAAAAATCGGAAAAGAACTCGAGTGGTGGCTGCGCGAATTGCGCCTGGCGCCCGAAGTCCTGCGTCAGTACGGTACGCGATTCCCAAAGCGTGTAAAGCTGCCGGGTACGGAAATCCATATTCATATCGACCCTGCGGATCGCAGAGCGCGTAAACAAGTTTTATTTGATCTAATTCGCGGCCGCGTGCATCGCAATAGTCGCTTCTGGAGGGACTTCATTCTTCACACTGGGCCGACGACCGCCCTGGACATCGGTGCCAACTATGGTGAATGCGTCTTCAGTATGGAATACCCGCAGAATGTGCGTGTTGTCGCCGTCGAAGCCAACCCGGAACTGATGCCGCATTTGCTCAAGTCCCTGCACGATCATCCATCTGCAGCCCAAATTGAAGTGATTAATGCTCTTGTATCCGATAAGTCCACGAATAGCGTCGCCTTTTACCTGAACCGCAATTCGAGCGGGCAATCGACCGCGGTAGCATCCATCGCCGCTGATTCTGGCGAAGTGGAGCCGGTTGAGATCGCGTCCATACGAATCGACGATATTTTCTCGAATGCAAAGTACCGGCCGGATAAGCTGGTTTTCAAGGTGGACGTGGAAGGATTCGAGCCGAACGTGCTGCGCGGAATGAACGGCGCGCTCAGAGAGGCGTCATTGGCGGTAGGGTACGTGGAAATAGACTCTCACTTTCTGTCGCGCACGGGTTGGAAAATTGAACGCTACGACGAGGAGATCATAAGCGCTTTTCAGTTGTATATTCCGGTTGATCAAAAGTCTCTGGTGCTCAGGGAGTACGATTCCTTAGGAGCGTATAGACAAAGTTTCGGCGAAGGCAGGATTCACACGGATATGATTTTGGTGAAGAATCCAACTGCATTCGACTGGCTGCCCCCTGCATGGCAGCTGGCGCAATAAAGTCATCAAGTGATGACTCCTCGGTGCAGATGAGTGTACCCTAAAGACATTAATTGTCCCCGCGGGTGTAGTTCAATGGTAGAACTTCAGCTTCCCAAGCTGATAACGTGGGTTCGATTCCCATCACCCGCTCCAACTTTACCGCC
This sequence comes from Gammaproteobacteria bacterium, assembly GCA_041589735.1. Classification (GTDB taxonomy): domain Bacteria; phylum Pseudomonadota; class Gammaproteobacteria; order HK1; family HK1; genus CAMYJH01. The sequence continues at coordinate 1,548 of JBFHVA010000057.1, forward strand.
TACTCAGTACTCTCACCCCCTCACCTTCAAGACAATCGATTCGATCTTGTTGTCGATAAGCCGCCTACGAACCTCGTTCAGCGAGGCGAGATCGGAAAACGGGCCGAGCCTGACCCGATGCCAGGTATCGGCGCCGTTGATCGTCACCGTCTGAATGCTGGGCTCGAGTCCTAAAAAAGCGAGATTCGCTTTCATCTTGTCGGCCTCCTCGGGCAGACGGAAAGACCCGGCCTGTAGGTAATAGGTCCCGGAGCCGTCAGGCGCGCTCCGCGTTGCCGGTGAACCGGGTTTCAGGTCCGTGTCCGGTATCGCCACCTCCATCTCGGGGAGCAGGGTGTAGAACTCAAAGCGCGGCTTGGGCGAGTCCGGTTTATTGGATTTTGTCTTGGCCTTTTCCTCGACGGTGGTTTGTTCCGGCGCCACTTTCGGAGAAACGTACAGAGGCACCGGCACGAACTCGTTAAAATACACCAGCGCTGATGCGGCCACTCCAGTGAGCATGCCAACGGCAAAGTACAGCCAAGGCGATCGCCGTCTAGAAGCTTTCTTCGGGCTATGTCGAGGACGTTGCTTGTAATCCCGCGGCGCCATTACATCGCCTCCGGTGCGGATACGCCGAGGAGTTCGAGACCGTTGGCGAGCACCTGCCGGGTAGCGCGATTCAGAGCCAAGCGGGCGGTCCGCAGCGCTTCGTCGTCGACCAGGAACTGGTGGGCGTTGTAGTAAGCGTGAAAATCGTTGGCCACTTCCCGTAGAAAAAATGCAACCTGATGCGGCTCCCTCGCCAGCGCCCCCAGCTTCACCACTTCCGGAAAACGGCTCAGCGTGGTCAGCAATTTCTGCTCCTGCTCTTCTACCAGTAGCGTAGCCTCCACCTCTTCGGCCGCCGTATCAATCTCGTATCCACGCTCCTTCGCCAATCGCAGTACGCTGCAGATACGCGCGTGGGCATATTGCAAATAGTAAACAGGGTTGTCATTGGATTGTGACTTCGCGAGATCGAGGTCGAAATCCAGGTGCTGCTCGCAGCGGCGCATGATGTAGAAAAACCTGGCGGCGTCGTTGCCGACTTCGCGCCTTAACTCGCGCAAAGTTACAAACTCGCCCTTGCGCGTCGACATGAAGGCCTTTTCGCCCCCACGATAAAGGTGAACCATTTGCACGATGGGCACCTCGAAGGCGTCCGGATTCTTACCAAGCGCAGCCAGGGCTCCCTTGACCCGCGCCACATAACCGTGGTGGTCTGCCCCCCAAATGTCGATGATTCTGTCGAAGCCCCGCTCAAACTTCTCCATGTGGTAGGCGATGTCCGAGGCAAAGTAGGTCGGCGCTCCGTTCTCCCGAATGACGACCCGATCCTTGTCGTCTCCGAAGCTCGTGGACTTAAACCAAACCGCGCCGTCTTTATCGTAGGCGTACCCGGCCTTGCGCAGGGTTTCCACCGCTCGATCAATGGCGCCACTATCCAGCAGCGATCGTTCCGAATACCAACGATCAAAGACTACGCCGAATTCTTCCAAGTCCGTGCGTATGTCATTTAGCAGGGCGTTCAGCCCGAGAGTAAGCACGAGATGAAATTTTTCTTCTCCGAGTAACTTGCGCATTCGGGCAATGGCCGCATCGACATAGATCTCTTTGTTCCCTCCGTCCGCCTCGTCGTTCGGCAGCCTCTCGACAACGCGGGAGGCGATGACAAGAAGGGACTCACCCTGTTGTTTGCGCAACTCGTCCGCGATGTTGCGGACGTATTCACCCTGATAGGCGCTCGCGGGAAAGGGCACCGTCTCGCCGAAAAGGTCCAGATATCGCAGCCAAACGCTGAGGGCCAGGATGTCCATCTGGCGACCGGCGTCGTTGACGTAGTACTCGCGCTGAACGGAGAAGCCGGCGCTCTCCAGGAGGTTTGCGAGCGCAGCACCGTACGCTGCTCCCCGGCCGTGGCCCACGTGCAGTGGGCCGGTGGGCGTCGCGGACACGAACTCCACCTGCACCGCTTGGCAGGCCCCCGTGTCGATGCGCCCGAAGGACGAGCCTTGCGCAAGCACCGCATTGAGCACTGACTGCCGGGCGGATTTCTCCAGAAAGAAATTGATGAAGCCAGGTCCTGCGACCTCCACCTTGGAGACACCGTCGACCTGCGGCAGTCGGGCGACTATCTGCTCGGCGATTTCACGTGGCCGGCGCTTCATGAAGCGCGCCAGGCTCAGGGCCACCGGCGAAGCGAAATCGCCGTGACGCTCGTCGCGGCTGCGTTCCACCTGCGCTGTGAGTTCACCGTCGTCGCAAAGCGCCCCCTCCGCACGCAGCGCGTCCAGGGCCTTGGCAAGCATTTCATCCACCAGTGACTTCATTCGAAATTCCAAACAATGCCGCGCGTATTCTAACGTCAGCAGTTCCGCTTTTAAGCAAATCAGTGGAATCCAGTTACTCCGTCTCGACGGAGACCTAAAGGATCTCCTGCGGGTCGACGTCAAGCGACCAGCGCACGCGCCTTGCGGAGGGAATTCTTTCAATTTCAATGATCCAGGACTTCAGGAAACGGTGCAGCGGGCCGCGGCGCCTGGACTCCACGAATAGCTGCGTTCGATAGCGGCCAGCGCGACGCGCCATGGGCGCGGGCACGGGACCGAGAAGGCTGATGGACTCGACGCCCAATGCTTCGCCGCACTCGAGCGCCGCATTCAGAAAGCGTTCGCAGGCGTCGACTTTAGGTGCCTCGGCCCGCAGCACCGCCATGTGCGCAAACGGCGGCAGCCCAGCCTCTGCCCGTTCGGCGAGGGCGTTGTCGGCAAACGCTCCATAGCCGGATTCCATCAGAGCGCGCAGCAGCGGATGATCGGGGTGGTGGGTCTGGATTATGACGCGCCCGGATTTGTCGCCCCGGCCCGCCCGCCCGGCAACCTGAAGCAGGAGCTGGGCCATGCGTTCGCTAGAGCGGAAATCGACGCCAAACAGGCCGGCGTCGGCATCAACGACGCCCACCAGAGTGACGTTTGGAAAGTGGTGTCCCTTGGCCACCATCTGGGTTCCAACCACGATATCCGTTTCGCCTCGATGCATCGAACCGATCAGCATCTCGAAGGCGCCCTTTCGCCTCGTGCTGTCGCGATCCACGCGGTAAATACGTGCCGCGGGGAGCCGCGTCGAGAGCGATTCCACTACGCGCTGCGTGCCGATACCTTTGTGGCTGAACTCAGTGCCTCCGCACTCGGGGCACCCGGCCGGGGGAAGGCGCCTGCTTCCACAGTGATGACAAAGCAGCTTTTCCTCGGGACGATGAATCACCATGTTGGCATCGCAGCGATCGCACTCCGCGACCCAGCCGCAGGAGCGACAGAGGTAGCTTGGAGCAAATCCGCGGCGATTGATGAAAAGAATGGCCTGCTCGCCGTTTTCCACGCATGACTCGAGAGCATTCAGCAGCGGATCTGAGAGTCCCGAGTTAAGCGACCTGCCGCGGATGTCAACGACCTCCAGCGAAGGCGGCGATGCTTCCCCTGCCCGCAGTGGCAGACTCAGCTCAGCGTAACGGCCCTTCGAGACATTGTGCACGGTCTCTAGAGATGGCGTGGCGGATCCCAGCACTACAGGCTTCGCGCACATCCGTGCCCGCACCACCGCCAGATCCCTGGCCGAATAGCGCAGGCCGTCTTGCTGTTTGAACGATGGGTCCTGTTCTTCGTCCACGATAAAGATTCCGGGATTCTTGAGCGGAGTAAAAACTGCGGAGCGCGTGCCGATGACAACTGATGCGCGCCCCTCGCGAGCGGCGAGCCAGGCCTCGAAGCGCTCCTTTTCGCTCAAGCCGCTGTGCACAACAATCACTTCCGCCTTAAGCCGTGAACGAAATCGGGAAACGATCTGTGGGGTAAGCCCGATCTCGGGAATCAACACCAGCGCCTGACCACCCGCAGACACCAGGCGGTTGATGAGCTCCAGGTAAACTTCCGTCTTTCCGCTCCCGGTCACGCCATTGAGCAGGAACGCGGCAAATTCCCGGCTGGCGGCAAATATCCTATCGGCCGCCTTGTGCTGGCTCGGATTGAGCGAAAGTGACTCGCTCGCGGCATGATCAAACTCCGGTCGCAACGGAGTTAAGGTTCGCTGCACCAGGCCACGGGATGAGAGCACACGCATGGGCGCCTGCCAGCGGATCACGAGCTCCGAAAGTTTTGTTTCTCCGATACCCCCTGGATGCTGGCGCAGGGTTTCGAGCAGGGTTTTCTGCTTCGGCGCTTTCGCTATCTCGTCTGTATCGAGCTCAGCGCCGGCGGGGCTCAGACTCCACACCGGGATCCCCTGCTCGGGCAAGGGACGACCCCTCCGCAGCGCGCGCGGCAGCGCGCTCAAGACGACCTCGCCCAGAGGATGATGATAGTAATCCGCCACCCAGTTCAGAAACTTGAGTAATTCGGCATCGATGATTGGCGCCTGGTCAATTACCGCCGCAACGCGCTTCAGCTTATTCAGGGGAAGGGAGGTTCCTTCGGTCACGTCCACAAGCACGCCGATCTTGCTACCGCGACCGAAGGGAACGCGCAAACGAACGCCCGGCGACGAAACCGGCCCGGCGTCCTGGCTTGGAGGCAGATAATCGAACAGCTTTCGCAACGGAGACGGGACAGCTACCCGCCATATGACCGGCCCGCCTGCGGCATCGAGCATTTCAGTACGGACTCGCCTAGCACCCTGGCGGGCGGAAGTCGTCAACCCTCGTCCGTGACGGCGAGCGAGGCTACCTCAGCGAGGTTTGCACGACGCATGGGTTTCCCGTCAATCGGGCTCAAGGGAGGATGCCTTCGCCCGGACTCAGGAAACACGACCAGCTCGATTGGCCTTCCATCGGCAAGGAAGCGGAACGCCGGCATACGTACCGTATCCGCCGCGCCCATCTTGAGTTTTCGTTCAGAGGGCTCGTGTTCGATGCCGTTTTCTATCAAAAAGAGGGTAATGTCCTCAGCGGTCTGCGCAAACACGTGGAGACAAATTTCGCTGTTCTCATCGGCCGTCCCGGTCAGGACGGGACCGACGAGCCGGGGCTTGAATCGCTTGAAAAACTTCATTGCGCGCAGGGCGGCATGTCTAAGCTCATTCAGCTCAACCGGCTGCCGATGACCGAGAAATAGTCGCTGGTAAGTTTCGATAGCGCGCTCAACTTCGTCGTTTCCGGGAAGCTTAGAGTTCCCTGACACCCGCAGCCGCGCCATTGCCTTTCGTTTAGCCAGATTAAAGTCGCGGGTTCCGCCTTCGATCATAACCCTCGCCGCTTCCTGGGCGATGCGCTCACGAATCTGCGACGTGCGGTCGTTGTTGCGGTTTCGCATGCTCTCGAATCCATGTAGCAGCTGAGCGGCTGGACGCCGGTGCTCAAAACAGTTTTTCGGTGACGCCCTCGGTTTGTCCCGTGCCACTCCCGGAGGTGGACGTTGCGGCTTCGGTCAGACTCTCCGGCGCTCGCTCGCTGTAGAACGTCTCGAATATTGCATCGTCGTCACCGGCGCTGGCCAAGCGGCCGGTTTCGGGATCGATTCGAACGGTGACGAGGCCTTCCGGCTGCTCAAGTATGGTCTCCGGCGAGTTACGAAGAGCCTCGCGCATGAAATGGATCCACATGGGCAGGGCCGCCCTTGCCCCGGTCTCACCGCGGCCTAGAGGTTGAAGCTGATCAAATCCGACCCAGGTCGTAGCAACGATGTTCGGATTAAAACCTGAAAACCAGGCATCCCGCTGGTCGTTGGTGGTCCCGGTCTTGCCCGCCAGATCCTTACGCCCCAGTTCGAGCGCACGCCGGCCGGTACCGCGGCGGATCACGTCGCGCATCATGGAATTCATGATCCATGCGTTGCGGGCGGATATGACCCGGGGCGCGGGCTCCGGCTCCACCTCCTCTGCCTCAGGTAACTCGTCACCAACGACCGGCGCTTCACTGACCGGATCCGGAGACGGCTGGGTCACCGAAGTTTTAATCGGCACAGCTGAGCGGTCCTCCGGATTGGCCTGCTCCATGGATTCGCACTCTCGACAGACGCGGCGCGGGGTGGCCTGATCCATAACCTCACCGTCAGAGTTCTGCGTGCGCAGAACGAAATACGGTTCAACCAAGTAGCCCCCGTTGGCGAGAACGGAATAGCCCCGCGCCAGTTCGAGCGGCGTAATAGTGACGCTCCCTAACGCAATGGACAGATTCTTAGGCAGCTTGTTTTCGTCGAAACCGAAGTGTTTCAGATGATCAATCGTAGCCGCCACGCCCATTGCCCTGACCAGGCGAATGGATACCAGATTTCTAGATTTGTACAGGGCTTCACGAATACGCGTTGGCCCGAAAAATCGGCCGCTGTAGTTTTCCGGACGCCATACCGCTTCGATTCCGGGATCGTTGAACACTACTGGCGCGTCATTGATCATGCTTGCAGGCGTGAACCCGTTCTCCATGGCGGCCGAGTAAACGAAGGGTTTGAAAGCCGAGCCGGGCTGACGCTCGGCCTGAATGATCCGGTTGAATTTGCTGCGATAAAAGTCGAAGCCCCCCGAAAGAGCGAGCACGGCGCCATCGTTGGGGTCGAGAGCGACAATGGCACCTTCGATGGCAGGGACCTGGGCCAGCTGCCAGCCGTCCTCTCTCAATTCGACTCGAATCACGTCTCCCTTGCTCACGATCTCGTCGGCTCGCGTCAGCTCAGGCCCGAGTCGATTTTCATCCAGGTGCCGTCGCGCCCATTCAAGTCCGGTCCAGGGAATTTCGATCTCCCCAGTATCTTTTACAAGCGCCTTGACCGATTGCTGATCAACCAACAGTACCGCGGCAGGTTTCAGGCCTCCCACGTCTGGGATGTCGGCGATTGCTTTTTCAACCGCTAGGAGATCTAACTCCGGGTCTAGCTTGAGCTCCGGGCCGCGGAAACCGTGGCGTCGGTCATAGGCCAGCAGCGCCTGTCGCAAAGCGTCGCTTGCGGCCAGCTGAAGTCGCGGGTCGAGGGTTGTGTACACCCGATAGCCGCCCGTATAGGCGTCTTCCCCCAGCTTCTCTTCCATGTATACCCGAGCCATTTCCGCCACGTAAGGTGCGTTGAGCTCCGCCCGAAGCCCGTGCACGGCCGCCGTCACGGGAGACCTGATCGCGGTTTCGTATTCCGCCGGCGTGATGTAGTTGAGCTCGCGCATGCGTCCGAGCACGTAATTTCGACGCGCCAGCGCCCGCTCGGCATTCACCACCGGATTGAACCTCGACGGCGCTTTGGGCAGGCCCGCGATCATTGCCAGCTGCGGAAGGTCGAGCTCATTTAAAGCCTTTCCGTAATACACCTGCGCCGCGGCGCCTACGCCGTAGGCGCGGTGACCGAGAAAGATCTTGTTGAGATAAAGCTCGAGAATCTCGTCCTTGCTGAGCTCACGCTCGATTTTGAGCGCCAGAAGAATTTCGTTGAGCTTGCGTACGTAGGTCTTTTCGCGGCTAAGGAAGAAGTTGCGCGCCACCTGCATCGTAATTGTGCTGCCGCCGGGACCCTTTTCCCCGGTGCGAAGCAGATGCACGACGGCGCGGGTTATTCCCTGCCAATCCACCCCCGGGTGCTCGTAGAAGCGGTCGTCTTCGGATGCGAGCACCGCATAGATCATGTTCCTGGGCACTTCGGCAAGCAGCACCGGCGAACGCCGTTTCTCGCCGAACTCCGCTATCAGGGTTCCGTCACGGGCAAAGACGCGCAGCGGCACCTGAAGCTTGACGTCCTTCAGGACCTCGATGGAGGGTAGCTTCGGGCTGAGGTACCAGTAGACCCCGACGGCCGCCAACAGCGAACCAAGCCCGCCGAGGAGCACGAGAAACCCGACTACGCGCAGGGCGCTCGAAAGTCGTGGCATTGACTACACTTTAACCCAAGGGGTGCCGATCGTTCCGGCACTTTAGTCCAAATTGCGAGGCGCTTCACACCCCCGTGGTCTGGAGCGCCCGGGAGCGCATCAGGCGGCTATGGTTAGAGCTGTGGGTCCTCCCCCAAGGCCGGGGAAAACGCCCCTCCGGGGGGAGATGCCCCAGGGTTTGCCGAGTACCCGGTTCGGGGGCAGCGGGGGGCTCGTTCAGCGCCGCGGGTATTTAACCTCGGATCGTCGCTAAACCCTTGAGTGGCGGCGAATTCGACTTTGGATTGGCAATTTTCATGGTCTATAGTTAGGCCAGTTAATGTATAGACGTACAAATTTTAGCTAAGCGCGGGGATTAAAAGGGAAAAATCGTGGGATTGTTCTCTCGAAAGCATACGCCAGTCATCGGCATCGACGTCAGTTCAACCGCCGTAAAGCTCTTAGAGCTCAGCGGTAACAGCAACAAGTACAAGGTAGAGAGCTATGCCGTCGAGCCGCTGCCCTCCAACGCGGTGGTGGAAAAGAACATCACCGACGTAGAAGCCGTCGGAGAAACCATCCGCCGCGCCTTGAAGCGCGCCGGTACCAAGAACAAATTTGCCGCACTTGCGGTTGCCGGGTCTTCAGTCATCACCAAGGTGATCACCATGCCCGGTACTCTCTCCGAAGATGAGATGGAGAGCCAGATTCAGCTGGAAGCCGATCAGTACATCCCTTATTCCCTGGACGAGGTGAATCTGGATTTCGAAGTCATCGGCGCCAGCGAATCAGATCCCGATCGTATGGACGTGCTCCTCGCCGCCTCGCGTTCAGAAATCGTCGACGCCCGCATTGCGGCAGCGGACATTGCGGGTCTTACCTGCAAGATCATCGATGTCGAAGCTTTTGCCCTGGAGAACGCATTCAGCGTTATAGCCAAAGACTTGCCCACCGGCGGGATTGGCGAGACAGTGGCTTTGGTCGACATCGGTTCAGTAATGACGGCTCTCAGTGTTCTTACAGATAACAAGATTGTCTACGCGCGTGAGCAGACCTTTGGGGGTAAGCAGCTTACAGAGGAAATCCAGCGCCGCTATGGCCTAACCTACGAAGAGGCTGGGCTTGCCAAGCGACAGGGCGGGCTTCCTGACAACTACGTGCCGGAGGTTCTAGAACCGTTCAAGGAATCGATGGCGCAGCAGGTGAATCGCTCGCTGCAGTTCTTCTACTCATCTAGTCAAGTTGGCCAAGTCGATCGAATCGTCCTAGCCGGAGGATGTGCCTCGATCGAGGGCTCAGACCAGGTTATCGCGGAGAAAACCGGGGTTGAGGTTCAAACCGCAAATCCCTTCGCCCACATGAGTCTGGCCAATAGAATCAATGCTGGCGTTTTGGCGAATGATGCGCCGTCGCTCATGATCGCCTGCGGCCTCGCTATGAGGAGTGCCTTCTGATGCCACACATTAATTTACTTCCCTGGCGTGATGATCTCCGTCAGCGACGCAACAAAGAGTTTGGTCTCACCGCGGGCGTCGGCGTACTGGTCATGGCTGCGGTCATTGCCGTCGTGCACCTTCACTTTAAGTCCCGCATCCTGCACCAAAACAACAGGAACGGTTTCCTGGAGGCGAACATCGCCAGCCTGGACAAACGAATAAAAGAAATCCAGCGACTCGACGACGAAAAGGAGCGGCTGCTGGCGCGCATGCAGATCATTCAGCGTCTGCAGTCGAGCCGTCCGGAAGTGGTGCATCTGTTCGACGAGCTGGTTCAGACTCTTCCCGAAGGCGTCTATTACACCAAAATCCAGCAAAAGGGTCGCGTACTTAACATTCACGGTGTAGCCCAATCCAACGCCAGGGTGTCCTCGCTGATGCGCCAGATTGATAGTTCCGAATGGCTGCAAAAACCCACGCTGCTTCAAATCAAGGCCCAGGTGAGTAAGGCCAGCAAAGACGATCCGGGTGTTCGACTGAGCAACTTCCAGCTCAACGTCGCCCAGGAAGATCCTACAAGGGCCGGTTCGGCAAAGAACAAAGCAAAGAAGAAATAAGAGAAATCGTCATGAACATCATGGATCTCCAAAACCTGGACCCGAATAAAATCGGAAGCTGGCCCGCCGTGCTCAGGCTGCTGGTTCTGCTCGGCCTTTGCGTTGCGGTTCTGGGCGCGGGCTACTGGTTCGATACCCGAGCTCAGATCGAATTGCTGGAGAGAGAGGCGAAGAGAGAAGGGCAGTTAAAGCAAACATTCGAAATCAAGCAAAAGAAAGCTGCAAACCTCGAGCCGCTCAAGCGGCAGCTTCAGGAAATGAAGCAGACCTTCGGCGATTTGCTGCGGCTTTTGCCGAACAAAACCGAAATCGAAGGATTGCTGGTGGATATTTCCCAGTCAGGGCTCGCCGCCGGCCTGGAGTTCGAGCTGTTCAAGCCAGGTCCGGAGCAACCTCAAGAATTCTACGCGGTGCAACCGATTCAGATTCAGGTAACGGGCACCTACCATCAGCTCGCAGAATACGTGAGCGCCGTAGCGGTGATGCCGCGAATCGTCACCCAGCATAACATTTCCATCGCTCCTCGGAAGGGCGAAAAAAAGTCGCCCAAGTTGAACATGAGCATGACGGCCAGGACTTATCGCTACCTCGAAGAGGATGAAATCAAGGAGCGAGCCAAGGCAAGTAAGAGAAGAAAATGAGGACTGTAGAATTATTCGCCTCGAGGCGTCCCGATGTTGATCGGGGCTTATTTAGCACAATTGATCGTGGATCGAGGCTGTTGCGGCTGCTGGCGGCTGCCGTGCTGCTGACATTGGGCGGCTGCGGTGGCGGATCAATGAGCGATCTTGAACGCTATGTCAGCGAGGTGCTTTCGAGGCCCGGCGGAAAGATCGAGCCGATCCCTCCGCTTGAGCCTTATGTGGTTTACACCTACCAGTCTTCGGATGACGTGGATCCTTTCGAACCGTTTTTCCAGGAGGCTCCGGAGCCGACCACGGTGGCCGGAGATGGGGGTGGTCCGGCACCTGACCCTAACAGAAACAAAGAGGAGCTCGAGGGCTACTCGTTGGATTCGTTGAGAATGATGGGGACGCTGGAGCAAGACGAAACGGTCTGGGGAATTGTAAGAACGCCTGATGGCGCAATACACCGGGTTCAGTCCGGGAATTACATGGGCAGAAACCACGGAAAGATTACCCATATCTCTGAAGAGAAAATCGAACTCACCGAGATCGTTGCAGACAGCCAGGGACGCTGGCAGGAGCGACCGGCGGGACTCGCATTGGTAGAATAAGACTGGACGGGGATCCGCATGATGAAAACGCGTATTGGTTGGTACATATTCGGGGGGGCCGCTCGCGTAAAGTCGACTGGCATTAGGGGTTTGTTGAGCGCCCTAGCAGCGACATGCGCCACCCTGATACTGGCAGCGAGCCATGCTGCTTACGCCCAGTCGAGCGTTACTCTGGACGATATCTCGTACGCTTCGCTCCCCGGTGACAGAGTACAGGTGGAGCTCAAACTTTCCGGACGGGTCGACGAACCCTTGAGCTTTGCTATCGACAATCCGGCGCGGGTCGCGCTGGATCTGCCCGGCGTCAAGCTCAATCTTTCACGCAAGACCTCGGACATCAATGTCGGCATGGCCCGAAGCGTCACCGCGGTGGAAGCCGCAGGACGTACCCGGGTGGTTCTGAATCTGGTCAAGATGGTTCCCTATTCGCTTAAGGTCGCGGGCAACAGCGTTCTGCTGACCCTGGAGGACGCTGGAACCGCCGCCGGACCGGCTTTGTCTACCGCCACCAGGATGGCGGGCAGGGCCGCCAAGCGTGGAGCTATTGAAAACATCGACTTTCGGCGCGGAGAGGAAGGCGAGGGTCGCGTCATCGTCTCGCTTTCGGATCCGTCCATTGTGGTCGATACCCAGGAGGAAGGCGGACGCATCATCGTCGAGTTCCTCAACGTGGAGCTTCCAGAACAGCTCCAGCGTCGCCTCGAGGTCATCGATTTCGCGACCCCGGTTCAGACGATAGAAACCGTGCAGCGGGGTAATAACGTGCGCATGACGATTTTGCCCAAGGGTTTGTACGAGCACCTTGCCTATCAGTCCGATGACATCTTCGCCCTCGACGTCAAACCTGTGAGCGAGGCTGAGGAAGAGCAGGTGCGAAAGGACAAATTCGGATTTACGGGAGAACGTCTGTCACTGAACTTTCAGAACATCGAAGTCCGGGCGGTTCTGCAGCTGATCGCCGATTTCACCGGCCTCAACCTGGTGGCGAGCGATACCGTAACCGGCAGCCTCACCTTGCGCTTGAAAAACGTCCCCTGGGACCAGGCGCTGGATATCATTCTAAAGACCAAAGGCCTCGCCATGAGGAAGACGGGTAACGTTGTACTCGTCGCGCCGAGTGAGGAAATCGCCGCTCGAGAAAAGCTCGAACTCGAAAGCCAGAAGCAGATCGAGGAGCTGGCGCCGCTACGGTCCGAGTTCGTCCAGATCAATTACGCAAAGGCTTCGGATATCGCCACCCTGCTCAAGGCCGAAGGCAACTCCCTGCTGAGCGACCGCGGAAACGTGTCTGTGGACGCGCGTACCAATACGCTGCTGGTGAGGGATACCGCCGAAGCCATAGACGCGGTGCGCAACCTGGTGGCAACGCTGGATGTACCCGTGCGCCAGGTGCTGATCGAATCACGAATCGTGATCGCGGACGACAACTTCAACCGCGATCTGGGCGTTCGTTTTGGCGTGTCCAAAACAGAAAATTTCAACACGCAGCCAACGGATGAACTTGTGGTCGGCGGCGGTCTTGCGGGACCGACCAATTTTGGCGGAACGGTCGCATTTGCCACCGGCAGCAACGAGAACCTTATCGTTGACTTACCCATCGGCGGACCGTCCGCAGCGCTGAAACTGGCCCTGGTGGCGATCCCCGATTATCTGCTTCAGCTCGAACTGCAGGCGCTCCAGGCCGAGGGCCGTGGCGAGGTGCTCTCCAACCCTCGGGTAATCACGTCCAACCAGAGGGAGGCGCTTATCGAGCAGGGCACGGAAATTCCCTTCCAGGAGGCCACCTCCAGCGGCGCTACCTCCACCTCCTTCAAGAAAGCGGTGTTGAGTCTGAAGGTCACGCCGCAGATTACCCCGGATGAGCGCGTTATTATGGACCTGGCCGTCAACCAGGATACGGTGGGACAAGAATTCGGCGGCGTGCCCAGCATCAATACCCGAGAGGTCACCACACAGGTTCTGGTCGACAACGGTGACACCGTGGTGCTGGGCGGCATCTTCGAGCAGGTCAAGCGGGACGATGTGGAGAAGGTGCCGTTCTTCGGCGATCTGCCTTTTCTCGGCGTACTATTCAGAACCAGGTCTATTCGCGATGATAAGAGCGAGCTGCTCATCTTCGTCACGCCCAAGATCCTGGAGAATGCCTCGGTAGGCGGCTAGGGTACGGCCGCGTCGTGACCGGCGCGTCCGGCGCCGTAACGGACAACTCAAACCGAAGCCCGCGGGGAAAACCCCGCGGGCTTCGTCGTTTCTGCGGGCAAAAAATCTGTCCGGCCCGTTAAAATGCACCGGCACCGGGACCGCGCGTGAACCCGGCGAATGCCAGCATGAACAGGAAAGCCGCAGTACCCAGCAACATCTACCTGATCGGGCCGATGGGCGCGGGCAAGAGCACCGTCGGCCGGCATCTTGCGCGCATGCTCAAAAAGCGCTTCTTAGACTGCGATCGGGAGCTCGAGGAACGCACGGGCGCGCGCATCTCCATCATCTTCGAGCTGGAGGGCGAGTCGGGATTCCGTAAGAGGGAGCGCGCTCTTCTGGAGGAACTTGCCAACCAGAACGGCCTGGTGCTGGCCACCGGCGGCGGTGCGGTGTTGGACCGCGCCAATCGGGAGCTGCTTTCGAGCCGGGGCTTCAACGTCTATCTCAACGCGCCGCTGGAGCTGCTCTTGTCCCGAACCTCCCGGGACCGCCAGCGGCCGCTGCTTCAGACCGAGGACCGCGCGGCCCGAATCAAGGCCCTGGTCGAGGAGCGTGATCCGCTTTACCGCCAGGTGGCTGATATGATTGTCACCAGCGACAAGCGATCTGCGAAGCACGTGGCGCGCGAAATTCTCAAGCAGCTGGAAGCGACATGAAGACCATTGAAGTCGAGCTTGGTGAGCGCGCCTATCCAATTCATATCGGCGAAGGGCTCCTTCTGCGCGGCGACCTCATCAGCCCGCACATCGGCGGCGCCCAGGTGATGGTGGTGACCAACGAGGTCGTGGCGCCGCTGTATCTGGACGCTCTCATGTCCGCGCTCAACGACTTTGATTGTCACAGCCTGGTGCTTCCTGACGGCGAGTCGTTCAAAAACCTCGAGGTGCTGAACAGCATCTTCGACGCGCTGCTAGAGCGCCGATTCGCGCGGGACGCGACCCTCCTCGCCCTGGGTGGGGGCGTCGTCGGCGATATCACGGGCTTCGCTGCCGCCTGCTACCAGCGCGGAATTGCGCACCTGCAGCTGCCGACGACTCTGTTGGCTCAGGTCGACTCCTCGGTGGGCGGCAAGACAGCGGTCAACCATCGCCTCGGTAAAAATATGATCGGGGCGTTTCACCAGCCAAGCTGCGTCCTGGCCGATACCGCCACCCTCCAGTCACTGCCACCGCGCGAATTTCGGGCGGGCGTGGCCGAGGTGATTAAGTATGGCCTGATCCGCGATCTCGAATTCTTTGAATGGATCGAGTCGAACGTGGGTTCGGTTCTGGATCTCGAGCCGGAGGCGCTGTCCTTCGTCATCGAGCGCTCGTGTCGCGACAAAGCCGAAGTGGTCGCTGAAGATGAGCGCGAAAGCGGCGCGCGCGCGCTTTTGAACTTCGGCCACACATTCGGCCACGCCATCGAGACCGGGCTTGGCTACGGCAGCTGGCTTCACGGCGAGGCGGTGGCTGCCGGCATGTGTCTTGCCGCCTCACTGTCGGCACGCCTGGGATGGATAAGCGAGGAAGATGTGCGCCGGGTCGAGAGACTGCTCTCGCGAACCGGACTGCCGACACGGCTGCCCGGATCCCTCGACGAATCCCGCATGCTCGAGCTCATGGCGGTAGACAAGAAAGTTTTGGGCGGACGCACCCGGCTGGTGCTGCTTGAGGCCTTGGGCCGGGCGGTGGTCAGTGACGACTTCGACACGCAAGCCCTGCGCGAGACCCTCGCCCAGGGTCGCAGCGCTGCGTGAAGGTCCTCAAGGAAAGAGAGATTGGCGGCGGGCTGACGCGGCCGTATGCCGTTGACGAACAGTCCAGCCGCGGCCGGTTGAAGCCTGAGCCCAAAGATGAGTTCCGCAGCGAGTTTCAGCGCGATCGCGACCGGATCATCCACTCTGCCGCCTTCAGACGCCTGGAGTACAAGACCCAGGTGTTCGTTAACCACGAAGGGGACATGTTTCGCACCCGGCTCACGCATTCCATCGAAGTGGCCCAAATCGCGCGCACCATCGCCCGGGGGTTGAAGCTCAACGAAGACCTCACGGAAGCGATTGCTCTGGCCCACGATCTGGGCCACACGCCGTTCGGTCACGCCGGCCAGGATGCGCTCAACGAATGCATGCGCGAGTACGGCGGTTTCGAACACAACCTTCAGTCGCTGCGGATAGTGGATCTGCTGGAAGAAAAATACGCGCAGTTCAACGGACTCAATCTGACTTTCGAGACCCGCGAGGGGATTTTAAAGCACTGCTCCAAGAAGAACGCCCGCGCGCTCGGTGACGTCGCGCGGCGCTTCATCGACGGCGGGCAGCCGAGCCTGGAAGCGCAGATAGCCAATCTCGCCGACGAGATTGCCTATAACAATCACGACGTTGACGATGCTCTGCGGGCGGAGCTGTTACGGGTGGAAGATCTTTTCGAAGTGTCGAGCTTCGATGAAAGCTATCAGGAGGTCAACAAAGAGTGGCCGGGGCTGCCCCATCGGAGAGTGGTACACGAAGTCGTCAGGCGCATGATCAGCAGCCTGGTAACCGACGTGCTGACGACAAGTCAAAATACGATTGACGCGCAGCGTCCCAAATCCGTCGACGATGTGCGAACCTCTAGCTCGCCCATGGTGCGTTTCAGCGACGAG